>JADHYE010000005.1 GCA_016782605.1 Candidatus Paceibacterota bacterium
GATTCTTTCTATTTTGTGGATTTTCCCGGATATGGATATGCGAAATGTTCGATATCGGAACGCAACAAAATGATCAAAAGGATTTTTTGGTATGTCGAGTTTTCCGATGCAAGGCCCAAGGCGGTTTTCTTGATTATTGACGCTAATGTCGGCTTGACCGCTCTTGACCGGGATATGATAAAAATTCTTAAGGCAAATAAACACCAAATTGTCATTGTTGCAAATAAAATTGATAAATTAGCCAGAGCCGCCGCGGAAAAACAGCTTTCGTCAATTATGAAAGAAACACGAGATATGCCGGTTTTTGGATATTCGGCCAGAACAAACGAAGGGAAGGACGAATTAACCAACAAAATTGCGAGCTTTGTATAAAATAGGTCGACTGAGTGGCGTTTTAAGGCAACCCTAAAAAAGGCTGAAATCATCCTTAAAACCTTGGTTTTAGACCGAAGGGGGGTATCTCAGTAATCTTAATCCACTATCAGTGGGTTTTTATGTTGACACAAGTCCAAATTTAAGCTATTCTACGATGGATAGGTTAAAACCAGGCAAACAAGTGGGTGACATAAACTGCTTATTGACCAGCCAATCTTGTATTTTAAGAGGGCGGTCGATTAATCTGGTGGTTAATCAATTGAAGGCAATATACAAAGCGGTTTAAGCCAGTTGAATGCGTGTTCTTAGCCTTTTTATTTTTAATTTAAGAGCAACTATGAAGGCATTAATTATTGCAGCCGGTAATGGCACAAGAATGCAATTGGTAACTCGTGGGCGACATAAATCGCTTATGAGCTTATTAGGCTTAAAGATCATTGAGAGAGTTATTCTTGGAGCAAAAGAGGCAGGTATTTTTGAGTTTGTAATTATTACCGGCTATAAAGGAAAAGAACTCAAGGAAACTATTGGCGACGGTAGTCGTTTTGGTGTTTCAATCGCTTATGTTCATAATAATAAATGGGAGGAGGCAAATGGAATTTCTGTCCTTAAAGCGAAAGATTATTTTAAGGAAGATTTTATTCTTCTAATGTCTGACCATGTCTTTGACTGGCGAACACTCCTTAGGCTTAAGAGAATAAAATTAAAAAAGGACGAGTGTACTCTTGCTATAGATAAAAATATGGATTCCGTTTTAGATATAGACGATACCACAAAAGTTTTAGTTAAAAATAACAAAATTGATTCAATAAGCAAGAATCTTAATGTCTATAATGCCTACGATACTGGAATGTTTTTGTGCTCACCCTATATTTTTGAAATTCTAAAAAAAACAATCTCAGATCATAAAAATTCATTGACTAATGGAATGAGAGTTATTGCAAAAGAAGGAAAACTGAGGGCGTTTAATATTAAAGGAAGATTTTGGTCAGACTGCGACACTTATGCAGATATCAAATTTGCAGAAAAAAAACTTCTTAAGAATCTTAATAAATCCGAGGATGGAATTATATCAAAAATAATTAATCGAAAGGTTTCTATATTTATTTCAAAATACTTAGTAAAAACCGGGCTTACTCCTAATAAAATTTCTATACTCAATTTAATGATTGGGATTTCATCCGCCTTTCTTTTTGCGAAAGGAAGTTTCCCCTGGATTTTTATAGGAGGGGTATTGGCCCAGCTGACTTCGATTACCGACGGTTGTGACGGAGAAATTGCAAGACTCAAGTTTTTATCAAGTAAATTTGGCGCTTGGCTCGATGACTCATTTGATCGTTATATAGATATGTTAATTGTGATTGGCATGGCTTACGGCTATTGGGCAATTAGCCAAAATTCATTAGTTTGGCCCATTGCAGCATTTGCGGTCATGGGACTTGCACTTCTTAACTATTTACCTGCTAAGCATCGCGACATAACAGATCGTAAACTTGTGTGGTACGGTCCTAAATTTAAAAGACCAGGAAGACTTCTTCTTATTATGTTCGCAGGGATAACAGGCTTAATATTTCCTGCATTAATATTGATTGCCTTAATTTCCAACTTAATATCTGTTTCCAGGATTATTGTTTCTGCAAGAGAAAATAAAAATTCAGCTAAAAATAAGGCACAAAAAAAATACTCTCAATCGGTGAGACACCCCGAAAAGTCCCGAATTTCCCCTTAAAATGTCGGTTCAAGACCGAGGATGCCAGCCAATTTGTAAAAAGTCGCCAATAGGGTGGTTTTTTAGTATAATGAAACTACATGAATCATATTGCAGTTATGAAAAAATCCTGGGGTTTGATCGAAAAAATTTTGACTGGCGAGAAAACAATTGAATCAAGATGGTATAAATCAAGATACTCTCCTTGGAATAAAATAAAGCCCAGTGACGTTATTTATTTCAAAGATTCTGGTGGACCAGTATCTGTCAGGGCAGAAGTGGTTAAGGTTCTTCAATTTGACAATCTTACTGCCAAAAAAATAGAACAAATATTGTTTAAATACGGGAAAGTAGATTTGGGAACGAGCCACATAATGCCGGAAATTAGAGAATATGTTTCAGGTAAGAATTACTGTATTCTTGTCTTTTTTGACAATGTGGAAAAAATAAAACCCTTTAATATTGATAAAACTGGTTTCGGTGCTATGTCTGCTTGGATTAGTGTTGATGATATAAATCGATTAAAGAAAGCGAACTAATTAACGAGGTTTCAACATCATCCCATAGCGCCAGCACCAGTCAGCACAATATCGAGGCCGACCGAGAGGGGTTTGGTGGGGAAACCCAAAACAGCCTAAATTTCCCCCTAAAACCTTGGTTCTGGACTGGGGGACACAGCATCCTACTATATTTAGTATTGTATGGTATACTGAAACTATGGAATACAACACTACCACTATAGAAAACACGCCAAAAGATGTTTTTTTGCATCTTTTGAATATTCTCACCTTTTTTATAAGCGTTATTGGTTTTATTACGCTTTATATCCAGTATATCAGCGCTATTTTTCCCGACCCCCTCAATTTTTATTATACGAACATAGCAAATGCGGTTCGTTTATCAACATCAATGCTTGCCGTAGCGGTTCCGGTATATCTTTTAACCTCATGGCTATTGGCAAAAGACATCGCCAGTAATCAAGAAAAGCGGGAGCTGAGATTAAGAAAAGGGCTGATTTATTTCACTCTTTTTATATCTGCAGTTACTATCATTGTAGATCTTATTACTTTTGTCTATAACTTCTTGAGTGGCGAATTGACTATTCAGTTCTTTTTGAAAATGCTTGTTGTGCTTTTGGTGGCTGCGGCTGTTTTCGGATATTATATTTGGGAGCTGAGACGGAAAAACATAAAGTCCAAAACTCCCAAGATACTTGCCTGGACTCTTTCTTTTGTGGTATTAGCAAGCATAATTGCAGGTTTTTTCATTATTGGCACGCCAGCAGAGCAGCGGGACAGAAGATTTGATGAACGAAGAGTAAATGACCTCCAGATACTGCAGAGCCAAATTGTTAATTACTGGACACAGAAAGAAAGTCTTCCTCAAAGCCTTAACGGATTAGAAGACAGTATTTCCGGATTTGTTGTCCCAAAAGATCCTCAGAACGATGCCTCATATGAGTATAATATTCTTAGTCTTGTTTCATTTGAATTATGTGCAACATTTAAAACTTCAACTAAAGACTTCAGCTCGACTTATAAGGGTTCAACATCTTTTTACATGGAGGAGCCGTTACCCTATGGTTCATTTCAGCAAAATTGGGATCATGAAGCAGAGAGAACCTGCTTTGAAAGAATAATCGACCCCGACTTATATAAAAACAATGAGCAATTGAAAGTATCCGTGCCAGGCCGAGACTGATAACAAGGCCTGTGGGCACAAAATAAGACATTTAAATATATCCTTAAGCAGTGTCTCATTTGTCTCAATTCAGCTTAAAAACACCCCGATCGAGAGACATTATGAGACATGTCTAAAAGTCGCCCGAAATGGCGATTTTTTGAAACTTGACTTTTTCCCTGAATGTGGTAAAAATAAAATATAAAATTATAAAAAGGAGGGGAATGCACTATTAATAATTGAATAAGGACTGAAAATATAATCAAGACAAAAACTAAAAGGAGGAAAAACAACAGAGATGGAAGCTAAAGACAGAATCATTGTGGCACTAGATGTGGACAGTCGGGAAAAAGCACGGAAGCTAGTAGAACTTCTCTACCAGTATGTTGGCTACTTCAAGGTCGGCCTTGAGCTTTTGACGAGCGTAGGGGCACCGGTAGTCGTTAAAGAACTTCAGGAAGCCGGCGGAAAGATTTTTTTCGACGGGAAATTCAAGGATATTCCCAATACCGTTGCCGGCGCTTCAGCAGCTGTAACGAAATTAGGCGTTGATATATTCAATGTCCATTGCTTCGGCGGACTGGAAATGATGAAGGCTGCCAGGAAAGCAGCTGATGAAACCGCTCAAAGCCTGAGCAAAAAATCTCCCATTATATTGGGGGTAACGCTGCTCACCAGCCTCAACTACAACGATTTGGTTTTGCTGGGGATTTATGAAGATCTCAACATCGCTGATCCGAAAGAATTAGCGGAGATAAAACGTCAGCGAATCGAGAGACTGGTCGGTCATCAATTATCCTGGCTTGCTCAAGAAGCTAAGCTTGACGGCGTAATCGCATCACCTCAGGAAATCCAGGTTATTCGGAAACATACTCAGCCGGAATTTTTGGTAGTAACTCCTGGCGTTCGGCCTCTTTGGGCCGCAACCGGAGACCAGAAAAGAGTGATGACTCCCGGCGAAGCGATTAAAGCTGGAGCCAACTACCTCGTTATTGGTCGGCCGATAACACAACCACCGCCGGAGGTTGGCGGGCCGGTCGAAGCTGCGAAAAAAATCGCAGAAGAAATCGCCGAGGTTTTATAAGGGGGAAAGACATGGAAAAGACAGATATTATACGTCAGATTGATCCAAAGAAGATGGTGGCTGCTTTCCCAGATGAGATTCTTTACTGGTTTGACCTCTGTGATGCTGCCTGGATTCACGATGGCGATCCCAAAAAACCTCATGCCGAATTAACTTCAGGAATGTGCAGCAACGGCTTCTTCGACTGTATGCGGGTTTTAAAGTATCCGAATCTCGCCGAAATTCTCGCTAAACAACTTGCCAAGGAACTGAAGAACCAGGGAATATCCACACCAGATTGGGTTATTGGTTCTGCTTATGCCACAATTACTTTCTCATATGAAGTGGCAAAAGCTTTTGGAGCTGTCCATGGATTCGTAGAGAAAGATCCAGTCGATCTAAAGGGCAAAAACATGCTCTGGGCGAGAATGAAAATTCCAGCCGGTGCTAAAGTACTCCAAATTGAGGAGCTGATTACCACCAGTGGAACGATGACGGAAGTCCGTCGAGCAGTTGAAGAAGGAAATGGCGAACCAGTTAATTTCCTGCCGATTGTCGGCGCTTTAGTTCATCGGCCACCAAAACTACCGGCAGATTACGGCGACCGGAAAGTTATTGCGGTGATTGAAAAAGAAATCTGGGCAGTTTATCCGAAAGATTGTCCGTTATGCAAAGCCGGTTCCCAGAGGTATCGTCCAAAGACTCACTGGCTAGAATTGACCGGGAAGAAATAAACCATCATATCATAATCACAAGCATAAGTCGCTGCGGCATAAAGCCTCAGCGACTCTTATTTTTGACGAAATTTTGATTTGTTTCATTTTGTGTTAAAATAGCTTAAAATAGTCCCGACCGAGCCGCGTCAAATATTAATAAATAATTGTGAAGAATCAAAAGTTTTTAAAAAGGTTAAAAATCGCATTTTTGGGAATAGTAGCGACTTTCAAGGAGGAACGAAATTTCAGAATACAGCTTTTAATAGGGTCCATAGTCATATTGTTCATGATGGTTCTTAGTTTGAATTACATAGAAAAATCTATCTTACTTCTGACCATTTTAATGGTTTTAAGCCTTGAATTAATTAACTCTCAGATTGAAAAGTTTTTGGATATAATCCAGTCGGACCACCACCCAATGGTAAAAAGAATCAAAGATTTTTCAGCCGGCGCAGTTTTGCTTTCGGTGCTTGGGTCTATTGTTATAGGAATTCTAATATTCCTGCCCTATATAATTAGTCTTATTAAAAGATAAAACATATGTATTGCGACCTTAAAATATTTGAAGCCATCAACGGTCTAGCTAATCAATCGAAGATCATAGATGCCTTAGGAATATTCCTGGCAGATTATCTGCCGTATTTATTGATACTGTTGCTGTTGTCTTTTTTGTTTTGGCCCAAGAGAGACAGGATAAAAAACAGGGCAATGGTTTTGGTTTCCATAATCGGTGCTCTTATCGCCAAATTCGTAGTTAAAGAGACAATATTGCTTTTTTATGCTTGTCCAAGGCCGTATGTAGATTTACCCTTAACCAATAAGCTTATATCTGCCAATCCTGCTGAAAACTTAGAATCTTTTCCTTCTGGCCACGCCATTCTGTTTTTTGCCTTAAGCGCTGTCATATACAGCTTTAACAAAAAATTAGGGATATTCTTTCTCATATGTTCCACGTTAATGGGCATAGCAAGGATATTCGTTGGAGTTCATTGGCCAAGCGATATTTTAGCCGGAGCTGTTTTAGGAATAATAGTTGGAGTTATTATTAAGTGGCTTTATGCGAAATATCGGAAAATGAGACACTAGAATATGCTCTTATATCTCATTTTATGCTTCGCTTACTAGCAAACTTTATAAACTTTTCAGATTTGACATACTTTATAAAGTTTTATATAATGGGAACGTATGACTATACAGGATAAGCTGAAAATCATTCAAAACCTTTCCGGATTAACGCAAGAAAAACTGGCTGAAAAACTCAGGGTGTCTTTTGCTACGCTTAACAGTTGGATTAACGGAAAATCAAAAGCGCACAAAAAAGGCGATAAAAATATAAATGATTTATATTTTCTTTACACCGGACAGAAAAATATCCAAGAGGATCCCTTACGGGCAAAAAAACAAATAATTACAGACAAATCGCGGAAATGCGGGAACGTCTTAAAGAAAATAGTAAAGAGCACTGACATTTACGATCAATTTTTGCTTTCTTTAACTTATCATTCAAATAAAATAGAAGGCAGCACCCTTACCGAAGACGAGACCAGGGCGATTATGTTTGATAATGTTTCTTTACCGAATAAAAATATTATAGAACAGTTAGAGGTAAAAAATCATCAAGCCGCCTTAGAATATCTATTAAAAAGCCTTTTATCCGCTTCATTCAAAATTAATGAGATATTTATTCTGAAACTCCATGGCATTCTGATGAATGGTATTAGAAAGGACGCTGGTGCTTATAGGAACCACGGAGTACGCATTGTCGGAACATACGTGCCAACAGCCAATTATTTAAAGGTGCCAAGATTAATGCAAGAATTGACAAAAGATATTAACCATAAGTACAAAGATATTGTCGCTCATACTGCGAATATACACAGCAGATTTGAACAAATCCATCCCTTTTCCGACGGCAATGGAAGGGTGGGGCGCTTGCTCGCTGGCGCGATGCTGCTGAAGAATAATTTGCCGCCGGCCGTCATAGAGCAAAAAAAGAAGCGTTTTTATAATAATTATTTGAGAAAGGCGCAGCTTGGCAACGACTTTATTCCTTTAGAAAACTTTCTTTGCGATTCAATAATTGTAGGATTCAAGGTTTTAGAAAGAAAATGAAAATACCCTAAACATAAGTTAATGCCTAAAATAAACTTTGAAAATCGCATTTTGCTCGGTATTACCGACGGAAAAGGTCTTCACTGCCGTGCAGAAGAAAAATTAGAAGCTTTAAATAAATTGAAAATTAAAAAGGCAGCTTTGTTTTTGGAAGAGCTTGACCAAGCTGAAAGAAAGAAAATCTACCGGGCTCTTTTAGATTCCACGCTTAAAAAAATACCGCTTTGCCACGTGAGAAACGACATGGAGGTGGAAGAATTTGTTTTTTTAGAAAGCAAATTCAAAACCAAATACTTTACGATCCATGAGAACAGTTTCGGCTTTTTAGACAAATGGCCGGGATTTGAGAAAAAGCTTTATCTGGAAATGAATACTGACGACTACATTTCTCCTAAAGTAAAGATTGAAAAGATCGGAGGATTCTGCGTTGATTTGTCCCATTTCAAGGTAGCCCTGATTTCCTGGACCAAAGAGTTTGATTATACCTATATCAAGAGAAATAAAAGCAAATTTACCTGCAATCATTTAAACGGCTATGATTGGAAGAAGAATACGGACATGCATACGGTAAAGAACGTGAAAGACTTCAATTACTTGGAAACCCTTCCTAAGTTCATTTTTTCAAAGGTTATTGCTTTGGAAATGTATAATTCGATAGCAGAGCAGATAAAGTTCAAGAATTATTTGAAAAAGATGCTGGGAGAATATTTTAATAGAAAAATTCAATGAAATTTAACTATATCTTACTTTACGTATCAGATTTGGATAAAACAGCTTCTTTTTATGAAAAGCTGGGTTTTGAGATTGCAAAACAAACAGATAACTATATTATTGCTAAATTAGGCGATTTTGAGCTTCATTGCTACGACCAGGCAAAAGTGTTCTTTAAACAAGATATTGATAGGTTTAAGGGAGCTGGCGTGTTTCTATATGTTAACGTTGATAATGTTGACGAGAAATATTCTGAATTGGTGAATAACGGACTAAATCCTTCAGCTCCTCCCAAAAACTTTGAATGGGGGAATAGGGAATTCGCTATTAAAGATCCTGACGGCTACAAGCTGGTTTTTTATAAAAAGTCGATAAATTAATTAATAACTAACTAAACATATATATGGAAGAGAAACCAAAAAAAGAAAAGTCTAATATAATGGCTATTATCAGCTATATTGGCTTTCTCTGTTTAATTCCCATTCTGACAAAACAGAAAGATGAATTTGTCAGTTTCCATGCAAAACAAGGCTTTGTTTTGTTTGTTGCTGAAGTGGCCACTTGTATATTTTTTAGCATCTTTATCTTTTTATGGTTCCTGGGCAATATCTTTTGGTTTGTCTGGCTTGTTCTGAGCATTATCGGAATCGTTAATGTTCTAAACAAGAAAAAGAAAGAAATTCCATTATTAGGCAAGTTTGCGGAAAAGATTAAATTCTAAAATAGGAAAATTAACGGGCATTTTTAAAAAATAAGATGGCCTTTTCACTACTTGACAATAGCTTTCGGTTGTTTTATTATTCACTTCCAGTTTGGATAAAGAAAAAGCTTCGCCTTCTGGCGGGGCTTTTTCGTAGCAAGATCGTTGAGGATTGTCCTCAACAGGTCGCCAAATGGGCGATTTTTTGTTAAAATATATCAATATGAAAAAACAAGTTGTTGTTATTCACGGCGGCGATACCTTTAAAAGCTACAAGGATTATTTGGCTTTTTTGAAAAGCTATGAGATTGAGATTAACAAACTGAAAACAAAAAGATGGAAGGAAACTTTAGCCGTAAAGCTGGGAAAGGGCTTTGAAGTCATTTATCCCAAAATGCCAAATCCGATGAACGCAAAATACAAAGAATGGAAGATAATCTTTGAGAAACTGTTGCCTTTTTTAAGGAACAACGTTATCTTGTTGGGACATTCCCTTGGCGCTGCTTTTTTAGCTAAATATTTAGCTGAAAACAAGTTTCCGAAAAGAATAATGGCTGTTTTCCTGGTTTCTGCCCCTTTTAGCGGGAAAAGCAAGAAATACTCCTTAGCTGATTTTAAACCGCCCAAAAGCCTTAAAAACCTTGAAAAACAGACCAATAAAATCGTTATTTACTATAGCAAGGATGACAAAGTCGTTCCTTTTTCCGATATGAAGAAATACGTTAAAGCTTTACCTGGAGCAAAAACTGTAATATTCAAAAATAGGGGACATTTTAACCAGACTGAATTGCCGGAGTTGATAAAGGAAATCAAAAGAATGGTATAATCAAAAATATGAACGACAAACAAAAAATAAAAGAAATGGAAAAAGAACCAATAAAAAATAGTGTAAAAACAGATAACTCTAAAGAAACATTGCAAGCTATCTTTGATAACGTCAGGGACGGTTTGGTTATTTTAGATAAAACAGGAAAAATCATCCAGATAAGCGATAGCCTCATTAGAATGGGAGGCTATTCTAGAAAAGAAATCATTAGTAAACGTTTGGGACTTATGACAATGTTTTCTCCTAAAAGTTTAAGTCAAATGCTGATTCATTTTATAGGAACATTAGCCGGCAACGAAGCAATGCCTTATGAAATTGAAGGAATGACAAAAAGCGGTAAAAAACTGTTTGCTGAAGTTTCCGGCAATTCCTTGAGATTGAAAGGAAAGATTGTTGGTGTGGTGGCGATTCTCCGCGATATTACCGAACGCAAAAAAATAGAAGATGAATTGAAAGAAAAGAATGAAATGCTAGAAAAGTTCAATAAGTTTGCCGTGGGTAGGGAACTAAAGATTATTGAATTAAAGAAAAAAGTAAAGGAATTGGAAAAAAGGGGGATGAAATAAAAAGCGATATTGCCAATCAATGAAACGCTTTTAAAAATAGGAGATTTTTTGATATAATCTGATATATGAGGAAAGAATCGCAAAAAGATAACATAAAAACAGACAACTCAAAGGAAACATTAGAAGCTATATTTGATAGCGTCAGAGACGGTTTGGTTATGTTAGATAAAACAGGGAAAATCACTAAGATAAGTAAAAGCCTTGTTAAAATGGGGGGTTATCCTGCAGAAGAGCTTGTTGACAAGCGTTTGAAGTTTATGACAATGTTTTCTCCTAAAAGCTTAGGTCAAATACTGATGAATTTCGTTAGAACAATAGCCGATAACGAAATAATGCCTTATGAAGTTGAAGGGGTGACAAAAGACGGCAAAAAATTATTCGCTGAAATTTCTGGCTCTCCTTTGAAAGTACGGGGGAAAATTATTGGTGTGGTGGCGATTCTCCGCGATATTACCGAACGCAAAAAAATAGAAGATGAATTGAAAGAAAAGAATGAAATGCTAGAAAAGTTCAATAAGTTTGCCGTGGGTAGGGAACTAAGGATTATTGAATTAAAGAATAAAATCAAAGAACTGGAAAAGAAATTGGAGAAAATAGAATGAAACTATGACTATGGAAGAGTTTGAAAAGTTGGTGGATGAAGGCATAAAAGACATTCCCGAGCATTTCTTAAAAATGCTGGAAAATGTCGATATTATTATCGAAGAAACGCCTACAATAGAGCAATTGGAAAAGTTAAAGATAAGAAAGGGCGTTTTTCTTTTCGGCTTGTATGAGGGCATTCCTCAAACTAAAAGGTGGGGATACAGCCAGGCTTTACCCGACAAAATCACTATTTTCAAGAATCCGATTGAAAAAGTAGGTGATTCTGACGAGGAGATTAAAAAGATCGTCAGAGACACTATCTGGCACGAACTTGCCCACCATTTCGGCATGGATGAAAAAAGCGTAAGAGACGCCGAAAAACGAAAGAAAATAACATGAAAAAAATAACCTTAGCCATTTTGTTCTCTTTGATTGTTTTTCTGCCGGTTTTACCTGTTTTTGGACAAACAGACAGCAAGCCGACCCTATATTTTTTTGGCAGTCCAACCTGCCCTCATTGTTTGATGGAAAAGGCGTTTTTGGACGAATTAGAGAAAAACTGCGCCCAGGTTGAAATAGTGAGATATGACTTTGCTGAAAACCTTGAATTAGCAAAGGAACTTTATCAAAAGTATAATGTTTCTGCTCAAAAACAAGGTTTTGTGCCGGTTACTTTTATAGGAAACAGATATTTTATCGGATTCAATGAAAAAATCGGCCAAAGTATTGAAAATTACATTTCAGAACTGACCGAAGGAAAAGACCTACCAGAACAGTGCCCTTGCACAACTTCAGAAACAATAATAGAAATCCCGTTCTTCGGGAAAATTGATATTGGCAATTTTTCTCTTCCTGCTCTGGCCGTTGTTTTGGGAACCCTTGATGGATTTAGTGTCTGTTCCTTGGGAGCATTAGTTTTAATTTTAGGACTGACACTTGCTTTAAAGTCAAAAAAGAAAATCTTAATCTTCGGAGGAATATATGTCTTAACTACGATAATTATCTACGGCTTTTTGATTTTCTTATGGCACCAGCTTTTCGTTTTCGTCGCTCCTTATATAAAAAAAATGGAAATACTGATAGGTCTTTTGTCTTTGGCTGGCGCTGTCTATTTCTTGAAAGAATTCTTTAAAGTGCGCAAAAAAGGAGCTGTTTGCCAGTTTGGCGGCATTTCCGATAAGTTTTCCAAAAGGGTCCAGGGAATATTCGAAAGAAAGACAAGTATCTTGGTTTTGGCCGGAGCAGTCTTGTTGTTCGGCACAGTCATCACTATTGTTGAATTTCCTTGCTCTGCTGTTCTTCCGGCTATATTCTCGGGAATACTGGCTGGGGCCAATCTACCTCTTTATCTGTCTCTGTTATATATCGGCATCTACGTTTTGTTTTACATGCTGGATGAACTCGCTATCTTTTTGATTGCTGTTTTCACGATGAAGATTTGGATTCTTTCTCCAAGGTTTATTGTTGCCCTTAATCTTTTTGCTTCAATTCTGCTGTTTCTGCTCGCTTTCTATTATTTCGCTGCTATTTTCTGAAATAATTTGTCTTAAAGAATAAAGGCCTTGACAAGGTTCTATTGTGGGTATATATTCATAATAGAGAACGCCTGGTCGAGTTCTCTATTGCAATCAATACTTATTAAAAATTATGCCAAGATTTAATGCAACAGGTCCTTCAGGTTCAGGTCCCGGCACAGGCTGGGGAATGGGTCCTTGTGGCGCCGAAACGGGCTTTAGAAGGGGATTTGGCCGCGGATTAGGAAGAGGCTTTGGACGAAGAGGTTTTTATGGTTATCAGCCGTATCAGCCACAAATCACCAAAACAGAAGAAAAGGAAATGTTAGCAGAAGATATGGCAAATTTGAAAGAAGAACTTAAAGCCATTGAAGCTCGTTTAGCCGAACTTAAAGGAAAAAAATAAAATTAAATAAAGAATAAAATGAAAACAGCAGTAAGTTCAACCGGAAAAAAACTCACAGATAATGTCAGCGAGGTATTTGCCAGATGCCCCTATTTTGTTATTGCAGAAATTGAAAATCAGGAAATAAAAAAATTTGAAGCGATGAAAAATGAAAGTGAAAACCAGATGGGCGGAGCGGGTATTTCAGCCGCTCAACTGATGGCGGAAAAGAATATTAAGGCCGTGATTACAAAGAATGTCGGGCCGAGAGCTTTAGACGTATTAAAGCAATTTAATATAGGAATTTATTACGGAGACGGCGCGATAGAAAAAGTTTTGCAAGAATTTATCGACGGGAAACTTGAAAAAATGAATTGAGATGAAAATAGTAATTCCGACTGATAACAAAAAAGGGCTAGAAGATACAGTAGCCGAACATTTCGGTCGCTGTTTGACATATACTTTTCTTAATGAAAAAGGTGAAGTTGTGGAAATTGTAGATAATACCAGCGAACACATGGGCGGTGCGGGTTTGCCACCGGAATTGATGAAAAAGCATGGAGCAGATATTCTCTTGTGCAAAGATCTTGGCCCAAGAGCTTTAGATTTATGCAGTCAGTTGGGAATTGATGTTTATGTCAGTCAAGCGGAGACGGTAAAAGAGATTTTTGAGATGTGGAAAAATAATAAACTTAAAAAAGCAGGCCCGGAAGATGTTTGCGAGGAGCATAAAATATGAAAATTGCAATAACAGGGGGGAAAGGCGGGGTGGGAAAATCAATGGTGGCGACTTCTCTGGCGGTTGAATTCGCAAGACGAAATAAAACGATGTTAGTGGATGCAGATGCCGAATGCCCAAATGACCACCTTTTACTTTCCGTAAAAAGAAAAAAATCTATTACTGTTTATCAACCGATTCCAAAATGGGATTTTAAGAAATGCACAAAATGCGGCAAATGCGCTTCTGTTTGCAAGCAAAACGCCATTGTTTCTGTTAAAGGGAAATTTCCTGCTTTTGTCAAAGATGTTTGTATTGGTTGCAAGGCCTGTATTGTTGCCTGTCCGACCGGCGCAATAACGGAAACTAAAAAAGAAATCGGCACAATTTATACGGGAAAATATAATGTTTACCCCGTTAGAAATCGGATTTCTAATGGGGTCAATTTGGTTTCGGGCGAGCTTAAATTGGGAGAACTTGCTTCTGGCGAAGTGGTAGCTGAAGTAAGGAAATATTCCGATAAGATTAATAAAAAGATGAAAGCCGAAGTAATTGTTATCGATTCCTCACCGGGAATCGGCTGCCCCGTCATTGCTTCTTTGGTCGGCACTGATTATATCATCGGGGTAACCGAACCAACACCGTCCGCCCTTTTTGATTTAAAAAGGGTTTTATACCTTGCCGATCATTTCAAGATTAAACATGGAATTGTTATTAATAAATTTGATCTCTCAAAAGATTTTTATAAAAAGATAGAAAAATTTGCCAAAATGAATAAAATTCCAATTTTGGGAAAAATCCCTTACAGAAAAGATTTTGTTGAATCAACGATAAAAATGAAGCCCGTGGTTGAAATAAATCCAAAATATAGAAAATTATTCAAAGAAATTATTAATAAAATAAATAAAGAATTAGTCGATGAAGCTAAAGCTTCATCTCCACCTTCGTTTGCTCAATGAAATATTTATTTCATTTCGACGTTCGATTGATAAATATAAATTGAGACAAGAGATGAGATTTATCTCATCGAACTAATAAATTAAAACTCGGTAAATGAAGGAAAAAGTTGCTATTATCTCAATACTGGCGAACGCAATCTTAGCTGGAGGAAAAATCGCTGTCGGTGTGTTTTCGAGTTCGGCCGCTATTTTAGCAGAGGGAGTTCATTCTTTTATGGATATTTTCTCCTCGGCAGTTGGTTATATTGGAATCAAAATATCTAAAAAACCAGAAGACCAAAAACATCCCTATGGCCATTATAAATTTGAGGTTTTAAGCGGCACAATTATTACTATAATTCTTTTAGCGACAGGCTTGGGAATTATTTACGAGGCCTATCAAAGTTTTCTTGACCCTGAAAAAATTAAAGTCAGCTATTTAGCTTTCGGAATAATGATATTTTCAGCAGCTGTCAATGAAATAATGGCCAGAGTAAAAATTCATTTTGGTAAAAAAGAGAACTCCATCAGCTTGCTTTCAGACGGATTTCATTCAAGGGTTGATGTTTATGCTTCGCTGGCTGTTCTCGCTGGTTTGTTTCTGACAAAATACTGGATTTATACTGATTCCTTGTTAGCTTTTTTGATTGGCGCTTATATCATTAAAAAATCTTTTTCTTTGGGAAAAGAAGCAGTCGATTCTTTGCTTGACGTTTCAGCCGGTGAAGAAATTGAGGAAAAGATAAAAACAATCGCTAAAACGCAGAATATCGAAATTTCTTCTTTAAAGACCCAAAAAAAAGGTTCGGCTGTTACTGCCAATTTGGAAATAAAACTGCCGAGCAATTTAAAGGTAGAAGAGGCAACTAAAATTTCCAACAGCTTAAGAGAAAAACTTATAAAAGCAATAGAAAGTCTTCAGTATGTCGCCATTCAAATCACAAGTCACGAAGTAGAAACGGGATTTTATAAACCAGAATTCGGCAGGAGTTTTGGTTGGCAAAGAAAAGGCAAATTTAGAGGAAAGATTGAAGAGGCGAAAGGAGAAGGGCCGGGCGGCTATTGTACCTGCTCGAAATGCGGTTATAAAACCCTTCACGAACGCGGCGTCCCTTGTTCGACGCTTGAATGTCCAAAATGTAAAATTAACTTAGTTAGAAAATAATATGACAAGACCAATAAAACCAAGAAGAGTGTTATTTGACCCAGATGTGGTGTATTTTAAACCGAGAGCGGTGCCTTTATCCATGCTGAATGAGGTTGATTTAAACATAGACGAACTGGAGGCATTGCGGCTTTGCGATTTTAAAAACCTAGACCAAGCTGAAGCGGCAAAAAGAATGAAAATTTCTCAAAGCACACTTCAACGAACTTTAACATCAGCCCACCAAAAAATCGCTGAAGCCCTAATTGAGGGCAAGGCGATAAAGATAATAAAAGAAAAATAAAGAAGAGAAAATACTAGAAATGATCAAAGAGAAAACGAGGCTTCTCAGTAAGTCTCGTTTTAAATTTTATTCTACCCTTCTGACATATTCTCCCTTTTCCGTGTTGACTTCAATAATATCGTTGACTTTAACAAAAAGGGGGACATTGATTTCAGCTCCTGTTTCCAACTTTACTATCTTTGTTCCTCCCTGAGCTCTGTCTCCTTTAATTCCCGGGGGAGCTTCAATAACTTTCAATTGGACTTTTATCGGCAGGGAAACGTTGATTATTTTCGCTTTGAATTCCAGGCCCTCTACAATTTCGTTCGATTTTAGAAAAACAGCGCTCTCTCCAACAGCTTCTTCAACCAGGTCAAAACGCTTGGAAGAGTCTTTTTCGTGACAGAAAAAAAACTTGCCCTGATTGTGGTAAATGAATTTCACTTTGATTTTTTCAATTTCCGCTTCTTCAAGTTCTTCTCCAGCGTGAAAAGTTTTCGAAACTACACTACCGGTAATCAGATTTTTTATCTTTGTTTGGACAACCGAACCTCCTCTGCCTTTAAAAACTAAAGAAGAATCCAGCACTTCGTAGGGCTGGTTGTTTAAAATGAAATCTATTCCTTTTTTAAAATCGTTATGTGAGAGCATGTTATTCTAGGGTTGAACCGGCAAAGTCGGAATGGCCCCGTAAAAATTCTTCTGCATTTGATTCTTTTTTACCTTCTATTTGCAGTTTTTCAATAACCAGAAAGTCTTCTTTGCACTGCACGCCTATTTCGTTTTGAGGAACAACTAAAACCTTACCTATATCATATCTCTTTTGTTGGGATGATTTGTAAACTCTTGTTTTTAAAATCTTTATCTTTACTGTTTTGCCTTTATTCTGCCAGAAAGTATATGTGCCAGGCCAAAGAGAAAAAGCTCTTACTTTTCTTTCTATTTCTTCGACTGGTTTCTGCCAATCAACTTTTCCGTCTTCTTTTTTTAATATTTTAGTGTAGGTTGCTCTTTTCTCGTCTTGAGAATTGGGCTCTATTTCATTATTTATCCATTTTGGAATGATATTCAGTAATAATTTTGCCCCTAAGTCAGCTGTTTTTTCAGTCAGTTGCTCTGCTGTTATTTCTTCTGATATAGAAAGCCTAGAAAGGGAAACTATCTTGCCGCTGTCTAGTTTTTCATCCATTAGCATTATGGTTACGCCTGCTTCTTCGTCTCCATTCAAGATTGCGTATTGGATAGGGGATGGACCTCGGTATTTTGGCAATAAAGAAGGATGAACGTTCAGAAAGCCAAAACTTGGAATCTCCAATATGTCCTTTGGAATTAGTTGGCTGTAGGCTGCAACAACTACCAAATCAGGCTTTAAGTTTTGGATTTCCGATTTAATGTCTTTAATATTTTCTGGCTGAGCTACTGGAATTTTATATTTCTCAGCTGTCATTTTCACTGGCGAAGGAGTAATAACTTGTTTTCTGCCGACTGGCTTGTCTAACGATGTGGCAACCAAAACCGGCTTGTATTCGCTTTGGCAAAGCTTATCTAAAATAATAGCGCCGAATTCTGGCGTCCCAATAAATACTATTTTTAGACCTCTTAACATATAAATCACTTAACAATACGCCACTCTATTTCTTCTTCTTTCCCGGCGAATTCCAGCCAGTCGTTCTCAGGAGAAATGACGTACCATTTTTTCTTGGATTCTGACCAAACCATCTGATTCCCTTGGAAATACGGCTTTTTGACTATTTCTTTCGGCTTCAATTTATCCAATTCCAACCATTTTTTAAAAACCGTTTCAATGGCATAATCCAAACCTCTGGACCTTGCCCATTCAGCTACTTTGTTGATGGCGTTCTTTGCTTTTCTAGCAGAGCCTGCTAATTCTAAAAGCTGTTTTGCCGGCCTGGTAAATCTAGAATAGATTATCTTTTTCTTTTTGGCGTCTTTTTTAATCTGTTCCAGATTTAAGCCTTTGCTGTAGAAATAACAATTGACTATTTCCTGAATTTTTGTTTCTTCCCGCTGTTTTTTGCGCCGCTTCGGCGCATCCGCCGATGAGGTGGACTTTTTTTTTGACTTATCCTTCATATTTTTCTGCTATAAAGCGATAAATGAATACTTCTTCTTTTTCGGGGTTGATGCCTGCTTTTTGGCAGGCAATGGAAAACTGCTCCTCTGGTACGTTGATTCCTTCCAAATCAGGCAGTAAAAGCCCTGTTTTGGAAGAAACATTGCCGTCAAACACCGGATCTTCATTAGGAAAGGCAAAAGGCGCTGTTTTTACAATTATACCAAATTTTTTAGGATTTAGCTCGTTAATATTCTCGATTAATTCAGGTTCGCTTAAGACGTAAATAGTGTATGAAAGATAGGGGATGTCGTCTTTTTTGATAGGCTCAAACCGGTAATCTTCGGTAGCTGCGGCAATGGCGTTATTGATGATTTCTTCAGCTATATTTATTTTCGTGGGCAGATAAGTGCCGATGCAGCCTCTTAGTTCCCGCCTCATCGGCGGATGCGCCGAAGAGGCGCATTTTTCGATGGTAACGAAAACGCCTGCTCTTTTCTCTAAAAATTCTTTAGGCAGGTTTGTCGGAGGAGCAATGATTTTCCTTTCTATCAGATAATTTTCTACAGTTTGTTTGGCAAGTAAAACGTATTGGTTCATTTTAATTTAAAGTTTGCTACTAAATATCCAACGCCGAAAGGGAATTCATATGATAAGATTTCTGGCTGCCAAACTTGCCCTGAGGACATTCGGCTGAGCTCAGTCGAAGCCCTTGTCGAATTGGCTTCCAGCATGCCTAATAAAAAGCAGATGGATCTTAAGCCACATTCTCCGGCTTCCGGGTATTTGTTATCCAGTTTAAGAATATTTTCAATATCTTTCTTTTTTAAAGATTCAATCAGTTCTTTGTCGAATTTCCCGCCTTGAGGGTTTAATCCGTAAGGACCGTCTTCTTTTAAGCAATGGGAAAGATCTCCTGAGGCAATTAAAGCGTATTTCTTGTCTTCTGCCAAATTCTTATATATTCTTTTTCCTTCGTTAAAATAGAATTCCGGGGATTCTGAACCAGTTAAAACCATATCAATCTTTCCCTGAAAGTTATTAGCCAGAAAGTAAAGAGGCACCTCAAACCCCCAATCAGGATGAGGAGAGGAAATGACAATCTGCTGGGGATTTGTTTTTTTAAGTTCTTTTGATAAAACGTAAAGGCTTTCAATTGTTGTTTTAACTTTCTCTCTGTCTTCTTTTGAACCAACAGAAGGCAGGATTATCGGCGGGTGAGGGGATATGAAAGCTGAAACTATATTTGACATTTTGTTTTGGAAATATTAACTTCTAATAATACGTTATTTTGTACCTTATTTTAATATATTGGAGGTATGTTGATGCTGAAAATTCGAGATAAGGATAGACTTTTTGCAGAGAAAGTAACCTCGGTATTCAATCACTGTTCTGTCGCTTGTCTTTTTAGAGAGGACTACGGATGCAAAGATTGTCTCTTTTTCAATTTCGCCTTAGACCTAGAGGCAAATAATGCTTTATTCCTGACCCTGCAAGACCTTATTAGCAGATTAGAAGAGCATTATGACCGCAAGCCTTCTCAGGCTGCCTTCCTCAAGTGTTGGGCATACAGCGTATTGGTGATTTATTCTGCAAACGGCGAAAAACTTCCATTCCTTAATCAGGAAATAGCCAACAAAATGATAAGAAAAGCTCAAGTCAATCCCACGAAATTTTTTAATCGGGCGAGAAGGAAACTTCTTAAAATGAACGCCCTATGGTTTGAAGAATTACGGAGAATGTGCCAAAGAGCTGATATCAATGGCTGTTTCTGGAACTCGATTGTTCTTTTCCTAGCTCTTTTGCTAAAAGCCAAGGAATGGGAAGAATTCTCGAAAAAAACAGAAGTACAGGAAACACCAGAAGAACTTCATCAGGCAATATTAACCCACCTTCGACAGGAAAGGAGAGCTTCATAGCTCTCCTTTCCTATTTTAAAATCAAGTTCAAATTCTTTCCGCATCTCTGGCATTTGCCCTTCTTGTCATGACGAGAGATGCTGTACCCTATTCTGTCTATCGCCAAAGTACCGCATTTGGGACAGAAAGTGTCTTCTGTCGGCAATCCTGGAACGTTGCCAGTATATACGTATTTTAGTCCGGCTTCTTTACCTATATCATAAGCCATTTTTAAAGTATCAATTGGGGTTTCCAACGAACCTTGTAATTGCCATGACATGCTGCTGGAGAACTGGCTGATATGCCAAGGAGTTTCCTTCCCCAATTCTTCCTTGATGAATCTGGCTATGTTTTCAAACATTTCCCTTGAATCGCTTAATCTTGGGATAGCCAGAGTAGTTATCTCAAGCCAAATGTTTTTGCTTTTTAATCTTTTTAAGTTATCTAAAATCGGCTGGAGTTTTGCTCCGCAGTTTTTGATATAGAATTCATTGGAAAAGCTTTTCAAATCAACGTTTGCTGCATCTAAGTAAAGCGATGCCCGGTCACAAAGTTCCCTTGACCAGAAGCCGTTGGTTACCCAGGCGTTTTTCAATCCTTTCTTTTTGGCCAGTTTCATAATATCTAAAGCATATTCTGAGAAAATAGCTGGTTCAGTATAAGTGTAGGAAATACTAGGCACTTTGTTTTTTAAAGCGATATTGATAATTTCTTTTGGCAAAACGTAATCTCCCGGTATTTCTTTTGTTTCTTTAACTTCCTGGGAAATATCCCAGTTTTGGCAGTTCAAACATCTTAAATTACAGCCTACTGTGGCAACAGATAAAGAACGGGTACCTGGCAGAAAATGGAAAAATGGCTTTTTCTCTATTGGATCAATATTGCAGGCAGCAAGCTTTGCGTAGTTTAAAACGTAGAGTTTGCCGTCGATATTTTCCCTGACTCCGCAAATTCCTCTTTTCCCCGGCTCAATAAGACAATAATGGGCGCAATTCTGGCATTGTGTTTTTTGATCAGCGGTTGTTTGATATAAATAGGCTTCTTTCATACTTAAATTTTAATCCTTTTTATGATAAAATACAATTATCATGTCCCACAGAATTTTCATTGCCGTTAATTTGCCAGAGAACGTTAAGAAAAAACTGGCTGAATACGAGGAAAACTGGTTAGATCTGCCCATAAGATGGACGAAAAAGGAAAACCTGCACATTACCCTTGTTTTTTTAGGTTATCTGAACGACGAAGAACTCTTGGAAACTATTAATATTGCCAAAGATATTGCTCCAAAAATTAAGCCATTTTCAATTAATTTGAATAGAATTATCTACGGGCCGCCAAAAAAAATGCCCCCTCGCATAGTTTGGGTGGAAGGGGGAAAAAACCAGGAATTGGCTGATTTACAAAAAGATCTGGAAAATTCCCTTTACGGCGGTTCGGAAAAAAGCGAAATGAAACCGTATAGTCCCCATATTACTTTAGGACGAATAAAAACCTGGGAATTCAGGAAATTGGAGCCGGAAGAAAGGCCGGAAGTCAATAAAGATATATCCTTGTCTTTTGAAGTTAATTCCATTGAGGTGATGGAAAGCCAGTTGAAAAGGGGAGGGCCCGAATATACTATTTTAGAATCATGCCCGCTAAAAAGCTAAACCCCGTTAGAAATTTAAGTTAATGGGGTTTAAAGAAAGATTATTTTATGGAAAAAAACACAAAAGAGATTTCTAACGGGGTAAAAATCCATTTTATCGGCATCGGCGGAATCGGCGTTTCCGCCTTAGCCCAATATTATTTATCTCAGGGCCACAAAGTTTCAGGCTCTGACTTGAAGTCTTCGGAGATTACAAAAGCTCTAAAAAAAAGGGGGGCGAAGGTTTTTATTGGACCCCACAAGGGGTCGAATCTTGGCTATTTGCCAGACTTGGTGATATATAGTCCGGCAGTAAAACCAGACAATCCTGAGTTTAAAAAAGCGAGAAAGGTTAAAATTAAGCTTCAAAGCTATCCTCAAGCTTTAGGGAAACTGACCAAACAGCACTTCACAATCGCTATTTCAGGAACTCACGGCAAAAGCACAACAACTTGCATGCTCGGACTTGTTTTAATGAAAGCTGGCTTTGATCCGACAATAATCGTCGGCACGAAAATGAAAGAATTTAAAGACAGCAATTGTCGGGTTGGTAAAAGCAAATATCTGGTTATTGAAGCTGATGAACACTTTGCTTCTTTTTTGAATTACTGGCCGAAAATAATCGTTCTGACAAATATTGAAAAAGACCATCTGGATTACTACAAGAACTTTGGCAATATCCTTAAAGCTTTCAGAAAATACGTTTCTCATTTACCGAAAGACGGAATACTGCTTTTGAATAAAGACGATGAAAGTATTAAAAAGATATCTTGCTCTGCTTTAAAAAAATATTATTCATTGAAGCAGACTGAAGCAAAAAAGCTGAAAAAGATTCTCAAAGTTCCAGGACAGCATAATGTTTCCAATGCTCTGGCTGCTTTGACTGTAGCTAGAATTTTGAAAATACCTGATAAAGTTTCTTTTAAAGCTCTGTCGTCCTACATGGGATGCTGGCGCCGTTTTGAAATTAAGAAAATGATAATTAAGAAAAAACCATTGACCGTTGTTTCTGATTACGGACACCATCCCACGGAAATAAAAGCAACCTTGAAAGCAACTAGAGAGAAATTCTTGAAAAGCAGAATCTGGTGCGTTTTCCAGCCCCACCAATACCAAAGAACCTATTATCTATTTAAAGACTTCGTGCGGGCTTTTAGGGAGGCGCCGATAGATAAGATAATCATTACTGATATTTTTGACGTGGCTGGCAGGGAAAAAAAGAATATTAAGAAGAAAGTTTCTTCTAAAAAATTGGTTAAGTCGATAAAAAAGGGGAATATAGTTTATCTTGCCAAAGAAAAACTGCTTGGATTTATTAAAAGCAATATTAAGGAGATTGATGTTTTAATTATAATGGGCGCTGGAAACATATATCAGCTGGTTTCAAAGCTTGACAAGAAAGGCAAATAAAGAAAAAATGTATATAGAAGTTATTGTTCTCAAGGTCGATAGTTTTAAAAATAATCGAGCATATTAACATGACATTATTTTGGGCAATCGTAGCAATAGTGGCAGTCGGAATTCTTTGGATTCTAATGTCAAAAAAGAAAAAGGGCAACACTCTACCGAACAAACCAGAAGAACCAACACCGCCAATGACACCTCCTCCTTCTGAACCACCGGCAATGTAAACCCTGTAATACAACTTCGGCAATCTGCGATTCTATGGTTTCGTCGAAGCAAAACCAGCCGAAGTTGATATACGGAGTAAATTTAGTTTTTGTAAGATAAACAAAAAAGCACTCTTTTTGGGTGCTTTTTTGCGTAGTCGGAAATTAGCCTATTAAAAATACTTCCTGTTTTCCCGAAGGGAAATATATTACTTTATCAAAAATGATCATTGCGCCGTTGAATTTTTCAACTTTTAATTCTTGGAATTCTATCTTGCCAAGCCTTTTTTTGATCTCCTGATAAACTCTTTTTAATGATTTAGAACTGATCGAAATATCATTTTGATTAATGATAATGATTTTCGGAGTGGAACTAAAAGAAATTATTTCTTCTAAACTTCTCAAGCTCTCTTTTCCCTTGAAGACTCTGACTCCCTCTTCTTTTGAATATTTTGCTTCTAAAGTTGCGATGATTCTGATAAATTCTCTTTCTTTTTCTTCAATTTCTCTTTTTTGAGTCCTTAAAATTCCTAAAATGCTTTCTGGTGATTGGGCCCTAAAAAGCCTTTTGCCTCTTTGTTTTGTTTTAAGAAACAGTTTTTTATCTTCCAGCTTTTTAATAATTTCATAGGCAGTCGGTCTAGTTAACCCTGCTTCTTTTGCTATATTCTGAACCGAATTTGGACCCAATTCCAAGCCAGCCAAATAGACTCTGACTTCCTTTTCAGAAAGCCCTAGTTTTCTTAACTCCAATTCCATTAATGAAAATGTCATGAGTTTATTATACTTTAAGATTTATTTGAAGTCAATTCTTGATTGTGTCGGACTTTGTTTTACAAAGATAATCTAATTTTTAGCTTTAAAAATAAGAGAGTTGGTGATTTTAACTGATTTTTGTCAATAAATCTTGACAAAATATTTATAAATGCTAATATCGGAGACAGCAACCGAGGTATCTCGGTAACAAATAAATATGGGAGGAAAAGCGTGAAAGATTTCGATATAGAGATAGTAGAACAAGCTGGTTTTTATGAACGAAAAAGATGGCCGTACCTCTTGGGTTTGCCATTGATGTGGATACTTACCATTTGGGTGGTATTCAAAAAGAGTATAGGGTTGAAATCAAAAACCAATACGCTTTGGTTCGACGGCCTAAACCGCTCTTGCCGAGAGATAAAGGAAGGAGCCGCATCGTGGCGCGCGCTCGATATAATTTACAACTATATATTCGGAGAAGAAAAAAGTTTCTCGACCAAAGTTGGCGATTATTGGATAGGCATGATGAATGCTCAGGCAGTCCGCAATCGCCTCAGGTTGGTAAAACGAGAACTGATCAAAGCAATTAAAAATGCTGCCAAAAAAGAGAAAGAAGTCCTATTATTGTCTCTTGCAAGCGGATCAGCTCAAAGTGTTATTGAGGCTATCACCGAAACAAAAGAAGTAAATGTAAAGGTTACCCTTTTGGACCTTGATCCAGGAGCAATAGAATACAGCAAAAAAATGGCTGAAAAATACGGGGTTAAAGAGAAAATAACCTTTGTTGTCGGCAACACAAGCGAACTCGAGAAAATCAACAATGGTGAGAAGCCTCATATCATTGAGATGGTTGGTTTTCTCGATTATCGTCCGCGTGAAAAAGCCATTCTTCTGTTGAATAGGATTTATCAATGCCTTGCTCCAGGTGGAACATTCCTTACCGCCAATATACTTCCTAATCCTGAAATGTTTTTTCTGAAAGTCGTAATCAATTGGCGGATGCTCTACCGAAAGCCAGAAGAGCTGAGGAATATTATCGTCGCGAGCGGCTTCACGAAAGAAAACACCAGAATTGTCTATGAGCCTCTAAAAATCCATGCGGTAGCTATCTGTAGAAAACCGTAACTTGTTAAAACCCTGAAGAAATGATAAACTAGAGCAATCATCTTCAGGGTTTTATATTCTTATGAATGTTTACGCTTTCACTGCTTTAATTAATGCTGTTGCTAGCTTCATTGCGGGATTTTTTGTTTATTTTAGAGCCAGAAAAACTCCTATTAATAGGAGTTTTATGTTTTTTTCATTGAGTGTGGCCATTTGGAGTTTGAATTATTTTTTCTGGCAGATTGCAAAAGACGAAAATAGTGCTCTTTTTTGGTCAAAAGCTTTAATGGCTGGAGCGATTTTTATCCCAGTAAGTTATTTCCATTTTATTGTTAATTTATTAAATATAGTCAAAGAAAAAAAGAAGTCGTTGATTATTGGTTATGTTTTATGTTTTATCTTCTTATTTTTAGACTTTACCCCGTTTTTTATTAAAGGGGTTGCTCCTCGACTCTCTTTTGCATACTGGCCCGAACCAGGCCTCGCATTCCATCCTTTTTTATTAATGTTCTTCCTTTATGCAATTTATAGTTGGTATTTAATGTTTAAAAGTTACAGGAAGACTATTGGGATGAAAAGAGAACAAATCAAATATGTATTAATCGGTACATTTATTGGGTTTCTTGGCGGATCAACTAATTATCTGCTTTGGTATAATATTCCTGTCTCTCCTTTCGGTAATGGCCTGGTCGCGTTGTACGTTCTTTTGGTTGCCTATGCTATTGCGAGATACCGATTGATGGACATTAAATTGTTTTTGGGAAGGGGAATGATATATTTTATTTCTTTGGCTATAGTCATTGGTTTAGCGTTTCTGTCGATCTTTTTAAACAATTCATTGTCAACTCCTGTCCCAATAAATATTATGATTTCATTGGCGATAGGTATAGGAATTATTCTCTTCCAACCGATATTCCGCTTTTTTGAAAAATTAGCATCTAAATATTTCTATTATGCTTTTTATTCTTATCAAAAAGTTTTAACCGATTTAGGGAGAAAACTAACTAAATTTTTAGACTTAGACAAACTTTCTTCTTTAATCGCCAACACCTTAATAGAAACAATGAAATTAAACAGAACGGTGATACTTTTAAGAGAACCCGATAGCGGCAATTACATAATCCAAAGAAACATAGGCTTCAGAGAAGAAAACGGTATTTCTTTAGTCAGAGATAATTTTTTAACTATCTGGCTTGAAAAAACCCAAAAACCTCTCGTCTCCGAAGAAATCTCTTTAGTTATTAGAGACCTCGAAAAAGGTGAGATAAAAATAGGATTGGAAAACTTAAAAGAAAACATGAAAAGAATTGAAGCTGGTCTTTGTCTACCACTTTTGCTCGAAAATAAAATTATCGGAATGATTGTTTTGGGGAATAAATTGTCCGGCGAGCCTTATTCTCAACAAGACATTGAACTTTTAACAACCCTTTCAAACCAAGCCTCTATTGCCCTACAAAACGCCCAGTCTTACTCGAAAATTAAAAACTTTAATGTTAGATTAGAAAAAGAAGTAAATAAGGCGACAAAAGAATTAAAAGAAGCTTATGAGGAGTTACAGAAATTGGACAAGGCAAAATCAGAATTCGTTTCCATCGCTTCGCACCAGTTAAGAACTCCCCTAACGGCAATCAAAGGATATATTTCAATGATGCTGGAAAAGGATTATGGAAATCCACCAAAAGCAATGGAGTCTCCTTTAAAAAACATTTACACTTCCAATGAAAGGCTGATAAAATTGGTGAATGACCTTTTGAATGTTTCCAGGATTGAGGCTGGTAGAATAGAGATAAAAAAAGAAAGCTTTTCCTTAGAAACGATGATAAACAGTATAATAGAAGAATTAAAAGGATTGAGTGACAAAAAGAATATTTATCTAAAATTTGAAAAGTCAAAAAAATCAATACCTAATGTTTCTGCCGACAAAGATAAAATGAGACAAGCGATTATTAATATTATAGATAATGCAATTCACTATACGGTAAAAGGTGGAATAACTATACAAATTCAAAAACAAGGCAATAAATTAAAAATTATAATTACGGATACCGGTGAAGGAATGACAAAAAATGAACTTTCCTACCTTTTTGAAAGCTTTTCCAGGGGCAAGGCAGGAAATAAGCTCTGGACAGAAGGAGCTGGTCTCGGTCTTTATGTAAGTAGAAGATTTATCGAATTAAATAGAGGAAAAGTCTGGGCTGAATCAGCAGGCAAAAACAAAGGTTCAACTTTTTATATAGAATTACCAATAAAATAAATCTATGGCTAAAAAAATACTAATAGCAAGGATCTTTCACTTCGTTCAAGATTCTTTTAATTAAAATTTGGCGAAGAGGAATTTATCCTCTTCTTCACCTTCGCTTCCATAAATGGAAGCTCGGCGAGGCGAATAGGAATTTATCCTCTTCTTCACCTTCGCTTCCATAAATGGAAGCTCGGCTTATGAAGAAAATTTTGATAATAGAAGACGAAAAAATATTAAGGGAAATGTACCACGATAAATTCGTCCAGGCCGGCTTTGACATTACTCTGGCGAACTCAGCAGAAGAGGGAATTGACCTTGTTTCAAAGGTAAAACCGGATTTAATTCTTCTTGATATTCTGCTTCCTAAAACAAACGGAATCAGTTTCTTAACCAAATTAAGGGAAAAACCGGAATTCGATTCTTTGCCGGTAGTTGCTTTTTCCAATTTTGACAGCCCGGAAACAAAAAAAGCCGCCTTTAATCTTGGCGTAAAAGATTACTTGATCAAGACAAATTTCACTCCGAAAGAAATCATTGAGAAGATTAAAAGCTATCTTAAATAATAATTGGGCGAAGAAGATGAAATCTTCTTCTTCACCTTCGCTTCCATAAATGGAAGCTCGGTATGCAAAGAACTTTAAACGCAGAAACAGCTAAATACGTCGGCAAGAAAGTAAAAGTTGCAGGCTGGGTACAAACCATTAGGTCTCATGGTAAGATTATCTTTTTTGATTTAAGAGATAAGTCTGGAATTTTGCAATTGGTTTTTAGCCCTAAGGATGAATCGCTTTATAAAACAATACACAAAATAAGACCAGAGTGGGTGATCGGAGCTGAAGGGATTATTGCAGAAAGACCGAAGGGAATGGTAAATCCTAAAATCACAACTGGAAAAGTAGAGCTACATCCTGAAAATTTAGAAATTTTCTCTGAAGCAAAAACTTTACCCTTTCCCATTGATACCGATGGTTATGAAATCAATGAAGAAATGAGAATGAAATACCGTTACCTTGATTTACGGAGAGAACGAATGAAGAAAAATCTTATTTTGCGACACAAACTTGTAAAATTTATTAGGGATTTCATGGGCGACAAAGGGTTTATTGAAATAGAAACCCCTCTCCTCACCAAAACAACTCCCGAAGGAGCGCGGGACTATATTGTGCCTTCCAGGCTATATCCAGGTAAATTCTATGCTTTACCTCAATCGCCCCAACAATATAAAGAATTATTAATGGTAGGTGGTATAGAAAAATATTTTCAAATCGCCAGGGCAATCCGCGATGAAGACCCCAGAGCTGACAGACAACCTGAACATACTCAGTGGGATTTTGAAATGTCGTTTGTTGAACAGGAAGATATTATGAAAGTTTTAGAAGAAGGCATTATTAAGCTTACAAAATATCTGGAACCGATGACCGGAAAAAAATTATTAGCCGAGCCCTTGCCAAGAATAAACTATCACGAATCAATGAAGAAATATGGCACCGATAAACCAGATATTAGACCTGAACCAAAAGATCCTAACGTTTTAGCTTTTGCCTGGATTATCAATTTTCCACTACTGGAATGGAACAAAGAGGAAAATCGTTGGGATCCAATACATCATATGTTTGTGATGCCGAAAGCCGGATATGAAAATCTACTAGACACCGATCCTGGCAAGGTAATTAGTACACAATTTGACCTTGTTTGTAATGGCTATGAAATTTGTAGTGGAAGTATTCGAATTAATCAACGCAAACTTCAGGAAAAAGTAATGCAAATTATCGGTTTAGATATTAAAAAAGCAAAACAACAATTCGGTCATCTGTTGGAAGCATTAGAGTTGGGCGCACCACCTCATGGCGGAGCTGCCCCCGGTATCGATCGTTTGGCTATGTTATATGCTGGAGAATCAAATATTAGAGAAGTGACAGCTTTTTCAAAAACAGGAGATGCGCGAGATTTAATGATGAACTCTCCCAGCGAAGCTGACAGTAAACAATTGAAAGAACTTCATATAGAAGTAAAAAAGAAAAAATAATGTCAAAAAAAACAAAGATATTCTTAATTTCTTTAATATTGAGCTTGCCCATTTTCTGGGGAACGAACGTTTTGGAAAAAAGCCTGACCGATTTTTTCTTTTGGCATCAAGTAAGCAATAATCCAAAGATTTTTGCCGCGCAAATCGCTTTTGAAGAAAGGTTAATGGAAATGAAGCCGATCAGGAACAAAACGATAGCCGTTTTTGAAACAGAAGCAAAGTCAGCAATTTCAGTCTTGGTTGAGAAAGAAAGGGTGCTGTTTGATAAATCACCAGATGAAAAGCTGCCGATTGCCAGTCTAACAAAATTAATGACAGCTTTGGTCGTTTTGGAAAACTACGACCTATCAAAAGAAATTACCATTTCCAAGGAAGCTGCCAATCAGAACGGAAGCATTCCAAAATTGCAAGAAGGAAAAAGTTTTCCGACAGAATATTTGCTTTATCCTTTATTGATGGAATCAAGCAATATAGCGGCTTTTGCCTTGGCTAACGATTATGACGGAATAACAGGAAAAGAGTTTACAGAACTGATGAATAATAAAGCGAAAGAAATAGGGATGAACGATACTTTTTTTGATAATCCAAGCGGCCTTGATCCTGAAGAATCCAGCACGGAAATGAATTATTCAACTACTAATGATTTAGTTAAACTTGTTAAAAGATTACTGGAAAAGCCATTAGTCTGGCAGATACTTTCTACCCCCCGATATTCTTTGTACGGACCGGAACTGATAAATACCAACAGATTCTTAATGGACGATTCCAATATCTGGCAGAACAGGATAATCGGCGGCAAAACAGGATATACGGAAAAAGCAGGAGGCTGTTTGCTTATGGTTATGGAATCGCCGAGAGGCCAGGGAACTTTAATTAATATAATCTTGGGTGCCAGGGGAACAGAAGACAGATTCGGTGAAATGGAAAAACTGGTTGACTGGCTTAACCAAGCATATAAATGGTAATCATATGTATTTGCCTGAAGCAGCCATAGACGCCATTAAAATATTCACTCTGGGAGCATTCAGCTTTATCGTTGCTTTTTTATTTACTCCTTTTGTCACCAAGCTTTTGTACAAGTACAAGCTCTGGAGAAAAGAAGTAAGACAGAAAGCGATTGACGGAGGAGATGTAACTGTTTTCCAAAAATTCCACACAGAAGGGGAGACGAATGTTCCGAGAGCAGGAGGCATCTTAATCTGGGGCACTGTGGTAATAACCATCTTTTTTTTCTGGTTAGTTTCGCAATTCACTGATATCTGGTGGATAGAGAAGCTTAACTTTCTAAGCAGAAACCAGACCTGGCTGCCGCTTTTTACCCTGGTAGCTGCTTCTTTGCTGGGCTTAACAGACGACCTTATGCAGGTTTTCGGCAAGGGCAAATACATTGCCGGAGGAGTAAGTTTAAAAAAAAGGCTTTTTATCGTCGCTTTGATCGGTTTGGCTGGCGCTTTGTGGTTTTATTTCAAACTGGACTGGACAACCATCCACATTCCGGGACTGGGTAATCTGGGAATTGACGGCTGGTATATTCCAGTTTTTGTCCTAGTAATGCTGGCTGTCTATTCCGGAGGAGTAATTGACGGATTGGACGGTTTGGCTGCCGGTTCCTTTGTCTTTATTTTTGCTGCTTTTGCCGGCATTTCCTTGTTTACAGGGCAAATTGACATTGCTGCTTTCTGCGCAGTCATTTTAGGGGCTTTGCTTGCTTTTTTATGGTTCAACATCCCTCCTGCCAGGTTTTACATGGGAGAAACAGGCATGATGGGGCTTTGCGCTGTTCTAACTGTAGTTGCTTTTTTGACTGACTCTGTTTTTGTTCTGCCGATCATTGCTTTCTTGCTGGTTATGGAATCAGCCTCTGTTATCCTGCAGCTTCTTTCCAAGAAATTCAGACATAAAAAGATATTTTTGTCTTCGCCCATTCACCATCATTTTGAAGCTAAAGGCTGGCCCCACTACAAGGTAACCATGCGATTCTGGATTATCGGGGTGGTGGCAGCCATTGTCGGTATGACCATTAGATTATTAGGATAAATGAACCCCGTTAGAAGTCCTGGGCAGAAAAAATTTAGATTAAATTTTTTTCTGCTTGTAAATAACGGGGTGTAATTAAAAACAGAAGTTTGTCTGAAATCAGCCGAAAACTGTATAAGACGAACTTCTAACGGGGTGAAACTTCAACAATTAAGGAAAAAATATCCGAGGTTTGTTTTTGAAAAATATTCCTACAGAATCTCTGGAAATAATTTAGAGGTTTTTTTTGATTTTAAGATTGAACCTGATATTTCTTTTCAACCGAAAATTATTATTAAAAACATTCAAGGAAAAGTTAATAATCTGGAAAACCTAATTTTTCATTTAGGATTAATGGAAATTCCCACTTATTGGAAAGCGACTTGTTCACCAGAAATCATTATCAGGGCTGGATTCCTAAATAGAGAACAGATCAGCTGGTGGAAAAGCTTGATTATCAAAGGCATGGGCCAGTTCTTTTTTGAAAATAAAATTGATTGGCGGTCTAAGAATTTTTTGAAGATTAGGTGCGAGAGTAACAATAAATACAAAGTATTTAACGGAAAATTAAAAAACAGGTATTTGGTGCCTTTTTCCGGAGGCAGGGATTCAATCGTTACGATTGAGCTTTTAAAGAAGAAATCAAAAACAGCTTTGTTCTTGGTAAACCCAAACGAGCAGATTAAAAAATCAGCCAAGGTAACAAAGATTAAAAAACAAATCATTGTACAGCGCGTTATCGATAAAAAGCTTTTAGCTTTAAATAAAAAAGGATGTTTGAACGGACACACTCCTTTTACTGCGCTTTTGTCGTTTCTGAGCGTTTTTTGCGCTGTTCTGTTTGATTACAAAAATGTTGTTTTTTCAAACGAAAAAAGCGCGAATGAAGGAAATGTAAAGTATTTGGGCAGAATAATAAACCACCAGTGGGCAAAAAGTTCTGAGTTTGAAATAATTTTTAAGAAATACTGTAAAAAATATTTAGCGAGAAATATAAATTACTCCAGTTTTTTGAGAAAATATACTGAGTTGGAAATATCCAAAAAACTAATTAACTTTCCTCAATATTTTCCTGTTTTTTCCAGCTGCAATAGTAGTATGCGTATGGGCGCTAAGCAGGTGAGGTGGTGCGGCAACTGTCCAAAATGTTTATTCGTTTATTTGACCTTGTATCCTTTTTTAAATAAGAAACAATTGCTTTTGATTTTTAGAAAAGACATTTTCCAAAATAAAAAATTACTGCCTGTTATGAAAGCTTTAATGGGACAGGGGAAAGCAAAGCCTTTTGAATGTGTAGGCACTAGAAAAGAAAGCTTAGATGCTTTAAAATTAAGCTTAGAGAAAAAGGAAAAAAACAAAGCTCCTTATCTATTGACAAAAGTAAAAAAGATGGTATATTAAACGAAAAGGAGGTGATTTAAGTGAAAAAAATTACGTTAGTTCCTTCCCTAAGCATTATTGTGGCCAGCTATCTATGGGCAATCGTCGTGTTTATTAACCAAAAAGACTTGCCAACAATGGGATGCTATGGTTCATCCTGCTTCCCGGCACATACACCTTCGTGGCTAGTGGGAATAATAATAATTCTCGCTGGCACTCTTGCAGCCGGCATAATAATACTCATATCCTCCAAGCAGGAAAAATAAAACCAGCAACCGACATGGGAGCAAAGCAGCACGCAATCAGTGACCAGATTGCGACAAGCTTTTTACCACATCGCCCCCACTTGCTGCTTTGCGCCCTCCCTAACCTCTTGTACCCGTACAGGAGGTTCTTTTATTTTAAAAAGCTCAAATATATGGTATTTTTAAGATAATATGGTATTAAACGAATTTAAAAACAAGCGTATTCTTATTCTCGGGTTCGGCAAAGAGGGGAAAGACGCTTTTTTATTTTTCAGGAAGATGTTTCCAAGCAAAGTCATGGGAATAGCAGATAAAAATCAAATTAAAGTTAAAGCTAAAAGAATCAAAAAGCATTTCGGCAAAAACTATCTTAAATCGTTAAAGAAGTATGATATCGTAATCAAGTCTCCAGGCATTCCTTTTAAGATATTGCCAAAGTCAGAAATAAAAAAGATTGTTACGCAGACTGATATCTTCTTTAATAATTGCAAAGGCAAGATTGTCGGAATTACCGGCACTAAAGGAAAAAGTACTACTGCTTCCTTAATTTTCCAGATATTGAAGAAAGCAGGATTAAAAGTCCATTTGGTCGGCAATATTGGAAAACCTATTCTCAATCTTTTATCTTCAACTACTAATAAAGATATCTATGTTTACGAACTCTCCAGTCATCAACTGTACAATCTTAAAAAATCTCCCCAAGTTGCCGTGTTTCTGAATATTTACCCGGAACACTTGGATTATTACCGCAGCTTCAAAGAATATGCTTTGGCCAAAGCAAATATTGCCCGTTACCAAAAAAAAGAAGATTTCTTGATTTTTAATTCCCAGGACAAAATAATCAAAGCAATCGCTAAAAAATCTAAAGCTAAGAAAATTCCGATCAAGGGAAAATATTACGAACTGAATAAAGCTGCAGCTAAAGCAGCGGCTAAAGTTTTCAAGATTAAAGAAAAAATCATTGAAAAAGCGATTAAAGAATTCAAACCTCTGCCTCATAGATTAGAATTAGTAGGAACTTATAAAGGAATTACTTTTTACAACGACGCTTTAGCCACTATACCTGAAGCAACCATAGCCGCCATGGATACTTTGGGAAAAAGAGTGGAAACGATAATGCTTGGCGGGTTTGACAGAAAGATTGATTTCAAAAAGTTAGCTGAAAAAGTTTTAAAAAACGGAGTAAGAACAGTTATCCTGTTTCCGACAACAGGACAAAAGATCTGGAAAGAGATTGTGCGACAAGCAAAAAAAGAAAGGCCGAATCATTTTTTCGCAAATAATATGGAAAGGGCAGTTAAAGTGGCATATCAATATACCGGTGAAAACAATATTTGCCTTCTTTCAACTGCTTCTTCCAGTTTCAGCATTTTCAAAGACTACGAAGAAAAGGGGAATCTGTTTAAAAAATACGTAAGGAAATATGGTACTGGAAAAAAGATCTAACCGTCCCGATTATGTCCTTTTGGGAGCAATAGGATTTTTGCTGGCTTTTGGCATGGTTATTCTGGCCAGCGTTTCCGCTCCCTACTCACAAGAGAAATTCGGCAATACTTTCGGCTTTTTACAGCATCAGATTATTTTCGGCTTGATTCCGGGATTAATCTTGGCTTTCTTTTTCTATAAGATTAAACTTTCTCTTTTGAAAAAATGGGCTCCTTTGCTTCTTTTTGGAAGTTTGGCTTTGGTGATTATGGTTTTTATTCCTGGAATAGGCCTGAAGATAGAAGGAGCAGCCAGATGGCTAAGTTTGGGACCAATAGCTTTCCAGCCCTCTGAAATCCTAAAACTGACCTTTATCCTTTATCTGGCTGCCTGGCTGGCCAGCAAAGTACCCTCACAAAGCAAAGGTGAAAAGAAAATCAGCCAGACTTTCATTGTTTTTCTCATTATCTTTAGCATCGTTGCTTTAGCCCTGGTTTTTCAGCCGGATATCAGCACTTTGGCAGTCATATTTATCGTCGTTGCCATAATGTATTTTTCCGCCAATACTCCTTTTATCCAAAGCATTTTTACCATGACATTAGGAATAACTGCTATTTTCATTTTAGCTAAAATAGCTCCTTATCGGGCTAACCGGCTTTTGGTATTCTTTAATCCGGAAATAGACCCGATGGGAATAGGCTATCAGTTAAAGCAGTCATTGATTGCCATTGGTTCTGGAGGAATTTCTGGAGCTGGCTTGGGCATGGGCATACAGAAGTTCGGATTCATTCCCCAGCCATTTTCAGATTCGGTTTTTGCTGTTTTTTCCGAAGAAACAGGCTTTATCGGCGGCTTTGTTTTAATCCTGCTTTTTTTGATATTTTTGTGGAGAGGGTTTAAAATAGCTAAAGACAGCAAAGACAGGTTTTTGCAGCTAAGCGCTGTAGGTATCACTTCCTGGATTGTTGTCCAGGCATTCATTAATATCGGAGCAATGATAGGCCTTCTGCCCTTGACCGGAATTCCTTTGCCTTTTATCAGCTATGGAGGCTCAGCTCTGATCATGGTTTTGATTGCTTCAGGCATACTGTTAAATATATCTAAAAATACATGAAAATACTTTTTGCCGGCGG
>JADHYE010000006.1 GCA_016782605.1 Candidatus Paceibacterota bacterium
AAGATGTTTTAAAAGCTATTTTAGAAGCGGATAATTATCGGGATGCAAAAATTGTCTTTGATGCTTCTAAACCAACGATGATACCTAAGCGATTAATTGACAATACAAAGGCTAAAGATATTTTAGGTTTTGAAGCAAAAACATCTTTAATGGACGGCATCGAAGAAACCGTAAAATGGTATAAAAATAAGATTTCAAAAATATGATTATCACCAGAACACCTTTTCGCATTTCATTTTTCGGGGGAGGGACGGATTATCCGGTTTGGTATGAAGAAAACGGCGGAGCTGTATTAAGCACCACTATAAATAAGTATTGTTATATAATTACAAGGTACCTTCCTCCGTTTTTCGATTATAAATATAGGATAAGGTATATTCTCCGTGAGGAAACTAAGGATGTTTCCGAAATACGGCATCCTTCTGTCCGGGAATCTTTGAAATACCTTAATATTAATCGCGGCATTGAAATGGTTCACACGGCTGACTTACCGGCCCGTTCAGGCCTTGGTTCTAGTTCCGCTTTTACTGTCGGTTTCTTAAACAGTTTATACGCTTTAACCGGAAAAATGGTAACTAAAAGGCAGTTAGCTCTTGATGCAATCCATGTTGAACAGGATTTAATTAGGGAAAATGTTGGTTCTCAGGACCAAACTAATGCTGCCTTTGGCGGTTTGAATAAAATAGAGTTTGGTGGCCAGGAGAAAATACGAGTCCAGCCCATAACCATCAGTGGAGAGAAATTAAAATTATTCCAGGACCATTTAATGCTGTTTTTCACCGGTTTTTCCAGGGACGCTTCCCAGGTTGCCGGAGAGCAGATTAAAAAAACTCCCTCAAGGGGGCAGGAATTGAAAGCCATGGGGCAGATGGTAGATGAGGCGATTAATATTCTTAATGGTGATGTCAATAGAATTAAAGACTTTGGCAAACTTCTTCACGAATCCTGGAAAATAAAAAGGAGCTTAACAGATAAAATATCAAACGGTCAAATTGATAATATTTACGAAACAGGTCTTGGAGCGGGAGCCTTAGGAGGAAAGTTATGCGGGGCTGGCAGCGGCGGATTCATATTATTTTTCGCGCCGCTCGAAGCACAGGCACAAATAAAAGAGAAATTAAAGAATCTCTTATACGTGCCGTTTCGCTTTGATGAGCTAGGTAGCCAGATAGTTTTCCATAGCGCTCAAGACTTTTTCTAAACATATGGACAAAATATTCTTAATTAATAAAGCAATAAAAGATAGTCACGAGACAAAAAGTAAAATCCTAGGAAACAAGGAAATTTTGTCGATGATTGAAACAATTGCCGAAGAAATGATAAAGGCTTTCAAAAACGGAAGGAAAGTTCTTTTCTGCGGTAACGGCGGCAGCGCGGCTGACGCCCAGCATTTAGCGGCAGAGCTTTCCGGGAAGTATTATCTAGATAGGGATCCTTTGCCGGCAGAACCCTTGAATATAAACACTTCCTTTATGACCGCAGTAGCCAATGATATTTCCTATAAAGAAGTTTTTGCTAGATTAATAAAGGCTGTGGGTCAGTCGGGCGATATCTTGATTGCTCTTTCAACTTCCGGCAATTCAATGAACGTTATAAGGGCCGTTGAAACTGCCAATGATAAGAAGATGATTACCATTGGCTTGACTGGTGAAAGCGGAGGGAAGATGCAGTCTCTTTGCCAACATTTAATTAAAGTGCCATCATCTGATACTCCGAGAATCCAGGAAGCCCATACTTTGATCGGCCATATTCTCTGCGATATAGTGGAAAAGGAAATTTTCGGAGAAAAAGACGTTAAAGAATCATGAAAGCAGTAATATTGGCAGGCGGGAAAGGTACCCGTCTGTTTCCTTTAACCAGAGAAATTCCTAAAGTATTGGTGAAAATAGGCAGAAAGCCGGTTATCGAGCACCAGATTCTACTCTTGAGAGATTACGGCATTAAAGAAATCTGGATACTTGCCGGATTTTTAGGCGATCAAATAAGAGAGTACCTTCAAGACGGCAGAAAATGGAAGGTTAAAATTTATTATCTGCAGGAGAAAAAGCCCTTAGGTACAGCAGGCGCCCTTAAAACCCTGGGAAAGATAATACAGAAAGATGATTTTTTGGTTTTTTCCGGAGACGTAATGCTGGATTTTGACATTAAGAGACTTGTTGCTTATTACCGCCAGAAAAAAGCTTTTACAATTATTGTCCATTCCAACGACCATCCGGCAGACAGCGATTTGGTTGAGGTTGATAATAAGGGAAAGATTATTTCTTTATTGAGAAGACCCCATCCCAAAGGCAGTATTTTCCGTAATTTAAGCATTGCTTCTGCTTATATTTTTTCGCCGAAGATTTTTAAACACATACCTCAAAGGAGAAAATGCGACATTGAGAAAGACGTGCTGCCTTTGATTTTGAAATCAAAAGAGAAAGTTTACGCCTACAACACTCCAGAATACATTAAAGATATCGGCACTCCCAAAAGATTGGAAGAAGTAAGGCGGGATTACAGTTCGGGGAAGATTAGGAGGCTTAATCTTAAGAATAAAAGGAAAGCAGTGTTTCTTGACAGAGACGGCGTCATTAACAAGGAAGTAGACCAGCTTTCCAGAATAAAAGATTTTGAATTATATAGTTTTGCTGCTAAGGCCGTAAAAAAGATCAATGAATCCGATTATTTAGCCATCATAGTTACCAACCAGCCGATGGTTGCTAAAGGCTTTATGACGGAAAAAGATTTGAATGAAATACATAAAAAACTGGAAACAGAGCTTGGCTTAAAAGGAGCAAAAATAGACGCCATTTATTATTGCCCCCATCATCCGGAAAAGGGATTTGTCGGCGAAGTGCCGGAATTAAAAATTAAATGTAATTGCCGCAAGCCGCTGCCAGGCCTTTTTTTGAAAGCGCGCAAAGACTTTAATATTGACTTTAAGAAATCATATTTGATTGGAGATCAGGAGAGAGACATATTAGCTGGTAGGAAAATCGGCTGCAAAACCATTCTGGTTAAAACGGGGCTCGGGAAATCTTACAAGAACGCCGTAAAGCCGGATTTCGCTGCTAAAAATTTGTTGGAGGCGGTTGTTAATATAATCAAATAGCTTTAAATGAAATACGATAAAATTAATCTTTTATACCGCGCGCCAACGTCAATTTATTCTTCCTATATTTATTTTGAAGGATTAAGAAGGGCCCTGGAAAGGAACGGGCTTTTGTATTATGCTTTCGGCGCGGGCGGCAAAGAAGCTTTAAATATGGAAGAACTTTTAAAGTACCCGATTTTGTGCGTTAACGGTTCATGGGAGCCTGTTTTCAGTATTGTAAAATCGGTTGCCGGGCGGCAGTTCGTAGCCGAAATTAATTCCGAACTCTTATTTAAGGGCGATTACTATAAAGGATTGAAAAATACTCTCATTACAAAATTGTCCCGGTTAGGAAAATACTTTAATGTTCTAAAATCTTCTCCGCGGCAGAGATATAAGGAATTATTGCAGGAGATCAGAATGTTCCTTAGAGTAAATATTTTAAAAGATTATTTGTATCCGTATAAATTAATGAAAGAAAGATCAAAATACTTTGATTTATATTTTTCTGGAGCAGAAGATGATTTAGACAAATACTTTGGAAAACCCTGTTATTTTTTTATAAGCTGGGCGCATACGGAATTATTAGATGACATCGCTAAACCGACTAGCGATAAGATATTGTTTGTCGGAGCTCTCCACGGCACAAGAGCAGATTTTTTAAAAGAAGACAAAAGCAAGATAGTTGAGGCGAGAAACACTTCATTTAAAAAAGATTCCACGGAAAACGTCAGAGAATTGGCCAGATTGATTAATGAATATAAATATACGCTTTGTCCCGTGGGCGTAATTGACCAATATATACCGGGCAAGATTTTTGAATATTTGGCCTGCAAGAGACTATGCTTTTGTCATTCTCCGAAAAAAGGCACAGTAAGAATTGAAAAATTCTTCAGGGACGGAAAAGAAGTGGTTTATTTCAGGAATTTTCCCGAACTGGAAAAGAAATACCAATATTATCTTAATAATCCGGAAGAAGCTGAAAGAATAGCTTTGACCGGCTACGAAAAAGTCAGGAAATACCATAATGCTGACGCTAGGGCTAAGTATTTTGCCCAAACAGTTCTGCATTATGCCAATGGCGGGAAATACAAAGACGAGATTAACGATTTGGCTATTTTTGGCGTAGAATAAATTAAAATGGAAAAATACGACAATTTTAATTATCAAAGTCATTATCGGGATTTAAAGACCTTGGGTGGTTCCGGATTGGAAAAAACTGTTTTTAAATTGATATGTAGAGATATTGCCAAGGATAGGAGAGCTATTGCAAAAATACTTGAAATAGGATTTGGAAAAGGCGACTTAATTTTTAAATTGGCTGAGAACAATTTTAATGTTAGCGGTCTTGATATTTCTTTTGAGAATGTGAAAGCTGTCCAGAACACATTAGGGGAAAGGGGATTGCGAGCTGACGTGAGACAGGATGATATTTTGAAAAGTTCCTTTGACGAAGGAGAATTTGATGTTATCGTGGCTTGCGAAGTAATTGAACATCTTACTGATTTAGGAGAAGCAGCTAAAGAAATAGCCAGAATTTTGAAGCCGGGCGGAACCTTAATCGTTTCTGTTCCCTATCGTCAGAAAGTCAAGCTTGAAGAATGTATTTTTTGTCATAAGCTGACGCCCCGTGACGGCCATTTGCACTCTTTTGATAAGGAGAAAATTTTAAGTCTTTTTAGAAAATATGATATTGAGGTCGAAAAGACAATGATTCACTTTTCAAAAGCAAACCTTTTTCCTTTCTTGAATAAGATATATGTTTTTCCCTTTTCTTGGATTATTAATTGGTTTGACTTGGCCATTTCCAGAATATTCGGCTTGTTTCCGCCCTTCTTATTAGTAAAATTCCGCAAAAGATAAATTTAAAATATGAAAGAAGAATTTCCTTTCGTTTCAATTATCATCCCTTGTTTCAATGAAGAAAAATACATTGGAAAGTGCTTAGGTTCTTTATTGAGACAGGATTATTCTAAAGAAAAAATGGAAATTTTGTTGATTGATGGGATGTCAAAAGATAAGACCAGGGAAGTAATTAAAGATTTTACTGGGAAATATCCGTTTTTAAGGATTTTGGACAACCCAAAGAGATTCACTCCTTTTGCTTTGAATATCGGCATTAAAAATGCCAAAGGAGATATTATTATTCGGATGGATGCTCATGCCGGTTATGAAAAAGATTATATTTCAAAATGCGTAAAATATTCAATTGAATACGACGCGGACAATGTTGGTGGATTTATGAAAACCTTGCCATCTGGAAAAAGTTTAACGGCAAAGGCCATTGCTTTTTGTCTGTCTAATGTTTTTGGCGTGGGCGGTTCATATTTCAGGACCGGGTTAAAAGAGCCTCGCTGGGTGGATACGGTTTTTGGCGGCTGCTTCAAAAGGGAAGTTTTTGATAAAATTGGATTATTCAACGAAAACCTCATTCGAAGCCAGGATATGGAATTGAATATAAGATTGAAAAAAGCGGGCGGGAAAATTCTTCTACATCCTGATATTATCGCTTATTATTATCCAAAAGATAATTTGAAAGATTTTTTTGTTCATAACCTTAAAGACGGAATTTGGACGATTTATCCTTTGAAATTCGTAAAAACCGCTTTTAAAGCAAGACATTTTATTCCTTTGCTTTTTATTTTAACTCTGCCCATAAGCATTTGGCCATATCTTATCTTTAACCTTTTTTTCTCAACTAAGATAGCTATAGAGCAAAAAGATATAAGATTGTTATTTCTAATGCCGATTGTCTTTTTAACTCGTCATGTCGGTTACGGTTTAGGTTCCATTGTTGGTTTATTTAAATTATTGATAGAATAAATTCATGGAATCTAGAAAACAAAAAGAAATTGAATATTACGACAAGCAGGCCGAAAATTGGTTGAAAGAAAATCCGAACAAAATACAGGGAGGGGATTTTGAGGACTTTAATCCTTTAATTCTATCCAGTTTTCAGTTTCTCTATAAGCTTCTCGCTAAAAACTGCCAGGATAAGATAATTTTAGATTATGGTTGCGGCAATGGCGTTCATTCTGTTTTTCCCGTTAAGATGGGAGCAGAAAAAGTTATTGGAATTGATTTGTCCGAGTCGTCTCTTAAAATAGCCAGAGAAAGAGCAAAACAAGGGGGAATGGCAGATAAAACAGAATTTTTGGCGATGGACTGCGAAAAAATGGATTTCCCGGATAATTATTTTGATGTTATTTTTGACGGAGGAACTTTTTCTTCTTTGGATTTAAATAAAGCTTATCCTGAATTATTCCGCGTTTTGAAGCCGGAAGGCATTTTAATCGGTATTGAAACGTTTGGTCACAATCCGTTCACCAATTTAAAAAGGAAGATAAACAAATTAATCGGCAAAAGAACAGGCTGGGCGGCAGAGCATATTTTTCAAACTAAGGACTTAAAAGAAGCAAAGAAATACTTTAGAGAGATTGAGGTTCATTATTTTCATTTAAAGTCATGGTTGGCTTTTCCGTTTTTGAACTTACCAGGAGGAAAGCTTTTACTGAAAATTCTGGAGACGATTGAAAAACCTTTTTTAAAGATACCGCTTTTGAACAAGTACGTGTTTAAAGTAGTATTTATCTTTAAAAATCCAAAAATCAAAGAGATAATCTCTTTTTAACCTCATCTGAGGATTCGGCAAATGGTTAAACGCTTATTTGATATCATTTTTTCCCTTTTTGGACTAATATTGACTTCTTCTTTGTTTTTGCTTTTTGCTTTTTTGATAAAGCGGGAATCGCCTGGCCCTGCTTTTTATCGCGGGATTAGGGTCGGAAAGAACGGCAAGAAATTTAGAATTTTTAAATTCAGGACAATGGTTGTTGACGCTGAAAATTTGGGAGGGCCTTCAACTGCCGGCGATGACCCCCGTTTGCTGAAAATCGGCAGGATTTTAAGGAGATACCAGTTAGATGAACTGCCCCAGTTTATAAATATTTTTAAAGGAGAAATGTCGTTTGTCGGGCCAAGGCCGGAAGTGTGTTCAGAAGTGGAAAGATATAAAAAAGAAGACAGGGAATTGATTCTTTCAGTAAAGCCCGGCTTGACTGATTTGGCTACCTTGGAAAACGTGCACGAAGAGGAAATTTTAAGAGGGGCGGCAGACCCACACGAAGCTTATAGAAAGCTAATTCAGCCGCAAAAGATAAAGCTGGCCAAAGAATACGTGAAAAAGCGTTCTTTATGGCTGGATATTAAAATTATCCTTGAAACCCTCAAATCCGCGATTTTTTAAATATTGTCTTCAAATAAAATAACCCTCCATATTATTTTGCGTGTGGAGGGTTGTTTTTTTCGCGTTTCTTTGAGATTATGCGAATTTCAGGACAAGAGCACTCGCCTCGTTTGGATATTCTTCTCCCATTCTTTTTTTATTCAGTATTTTCAAGAGCGTCGTTCTTTGATCCTGATAGTCGCTTAGCATTTTTGCGGCCAAACCTGGTAGTTTTTCCGGGGAGCTTTCTTCCCAATGGAAATACCCATCAGAACAGAGGATAACCAGCTTAAGGTCTTGAACGAGAAGGGAAGAGCGGTTCCAGTGCTGTTCCAGAGTGTTCTGCCCGTTCAGGATATAGTAGTTATCTTCTGAATCGTCATTATTTGTATATAGTCGCCGCAGGTCGGACAATATTGGTGCAAACTCGACCCACATTTCTTTTTCGTTATTGCCATTTTGGCTGAGGATTTTCTGCCGTATTTCCATAGTTTTCTTTTGGTACTCGTAAACGGGATTTTGGGTATATCCTATTTTTCCCGATAGGAACCGCCAGAATATCAGGCAGTCGCCAAACTGCAAGAAATGCAGGAATTTTCCTTCTACTTTCGCGAGCGCCAAACAGGTTCCTGGAATTAGGCCGGCGTTCGCCAAGGGGATTCCCTGGTCCAGAATATTATCCCCGACCAATCTGTTTAGTATGGAAACATACGATTCAATGGAAACATTAGGGTTCGCTTCCTTGAAAACCTCCATTGCCGTAGTAGCGATCATTTCTCCGCCGGTTTTCCCTCCATAAAGCCTTATTGGACGCACGCGAGAATGAGGTTCGCTGAATGCGTCGCCAACTCCGTAAAAACCGCCATCTTTTTCATGGATAACAAAATCTTCCTTTTGTTTATGCCATCCGTGGTCACAAACGCTAATAGCCGTATCAAAAGCCATCGTCTTACTCCTTCAATATATATTTCGGAAAGATGTAGATGTAAAAGGGCTATTTGTCCCTCCGATAGGAATTATCATACAAAAATAGGTGATTTGTGTCAAATATTGATTCTTTAGCTGGAATTGAGTAAAATTAAGATATTGTATGAATAAAACCATTGAAGAACTGGAAATACTGTCTAAAGAAATCAGAAGGGAAATTTTGGAGATGATTTACCGCACGAAAAGCCCTCATGTTGGCTGTTCTTTTTCCATGGTTGAATTATTGGTTTCTCTTTATTTCAGGATTCTCAACGTTGATTCTAATAACCCGGCAGATCAGAATCGGGACAGATTTCTTTTGAGCAAGGGACACGGCTGTCCTGCTTTGTATGCTGTTTTGGCTAAAAAGGGGATTATGTCCAAAAAGATTTTTGAAGGATTTGCCAAAGAAAACGGAACTCTAGAACAGCATCCTACCAGAGATCCGAATATAGGAATTGAAATTACCAGCGGTTCTTTGGGCCATGGTTTATCAATTGGCGCTGGCATGGCCTTGGCTGCGAAATACGACAACGCTTCTTACCGGATTTTTGTATTTCTGGGAGATGGCGAACTTAATGAAGGTTCAAATTGGGAGGCAATAATGTTCGCCAAGCAGCATTGTTTGGACAATCTGGTGGCCATTGTTGACCACAACAAGCTTCAGGCTATGGAAAAAAGCTCGGAAGTCATTAACCTTGAGCCTTTAAAGGAAAAATGGCAGGCGTTTGGCTGGGGTACAAAAGAAGTTGACGGGCACAATGTTGAAGAAATTATTTCTACTTTGGAAAGCGTTCCTTTTGAAAAAGGAAAACCTTCTTGCATTGTGGCTCATACGATAAAAGGCAAGGGAGTTTCTTCTATGGAAAATGAGCCAAGATGGCACGATAAGTATCCTGATGATGAAGAATATCAAAAAGCTTTAAATGAATTAAAATGAGGAAAATTTTCTTCCAAACTTTAGAGGAATCTGCAAAGAAAGACAAAAGCATTTTCATACTGGCTGCGGATTTGGGAGTGAAATTCTTCCAAAACTTCAAAGATATTGACTCTAAAAGATTCTTGAACGTTGGCGTGGCAGAAGCCAATATGATAGATATTGCCGCTGGTCTGGCTATGTCCGGGAAAAACGTTTACTGCTATTCAATCACTCCTTTTTTAATAAGCAAAACTTTAGAACAGATTAAGATTGATTTATGCTACAATAAGCTGAACGTTAAATTATTGGGAGCTGGTTCTGGTTTTATTTACGGAGCAGAGGGCGTAACCCATCACGCTTTGGAAGACTTGGCTGTGATGCGTTCTTTGCCCAATATGACCATTGTGGCGCCAGGAGATGCTTTAGAAGCTGAAGCTTTGGCCAAGGCTTCAGTTGGTTTTAAAGGGCCTCTCTTTATCCGCTTCGGCCGGGATATTGATCCTGTTGTCCATGAAAAAGGTTTTCATTTTGAAATAGGCAAGGGGATTATTGTTAACGAAGGAAAAGACATTTGTTTGATAGCTATTGGCACCATGCTTTATCCTGGCAAGCTGGTTTGCGATATTTTGAAAAAGCAAGGATTGAATCCTACTTTAATTAGCATGCATACTTTAAAGCCATTGGACGAGAAACTGATTGAAGATTGCGCTAAGAAATACAAAGCTGTATTTACTTTTGAAGAGCATAACATTATTGGCGGTTTGGGCTCGGCAGTGGCTGAAGTTCTGGTTGGAAAGAGATATTCTGGAATTTTCCATCGATTTGGCATTCCGGATAAGTTTTCAGCTGATTTTGGGATCGGCGGCCCAAATTATTTATTAGAAAAGATTGGATTAACGCCAGAGAAGATAAGCGAAACTATTTTTAATGAAATTAAAAAAATATGAAGTTTAAGGTTCCTTTCGTAAATTACCAACTACAGTATCAGAATTCAAAGAAAGAAATGGATAATGTAATCCAGGGCGTTTTAAGCAGGGGAGATTTGATTTTGAGGCAGGATGTCGAAGAGTTTGAAAAGAATTTAGCTTTAGTTGCCGGCACGAAATATGCAGTTGGTTTGAATTCCGGAACAGATGCTTTAATTTTATCCTTGAGAGCAGCTGGCATTGGCCCAGGAGACGAGGTGATAACGGTTTCCCATACTTTTTTGGCTTCAATTGCTGCTATTGTTCATGTTGGGGCAAAACCTATTTTAATAGAAGTGAAAGAAGATTTTACGATTGATGTTGATAAAATAGAAGAGGTTCTGACAGAAAAAACAAAAGCCATAATGCCTGTTCATTTAAACGGCAGGGTTTGCCAAATGGATAAGTTAATGGATATTGCCAAAAAGCACAATTTAATTGTTGTTGAAGACGCTGCCCAGGCTTTAGAAGCTAAATTTAAAGGCAAGAGAGCAGGCTCTTTCGGCAAAGCCGGGTGTTTTAGCTTTTATCCGGCAAAGATTCTGGGAGCTTACGGCGATGCCGGGGGAGTAACGACTGACGATAAGGAAATTGCAGAAAAGATACGTCTTTTCAGAGACCACGGCCAGAAGACCCCCGCACCAGAGCAAGCACGGTACGGGGTAAAAAAAACAGAAGTTGTTTGTTACGGCTGGACCGCCCGTTTGGACAATCTCCAAGCAGCTGTTCTTAATGCTAAATTCAAGTATTTGCCAGAATGGATAAAAAGACGGAGGGAAATTGCTGCAATTTATGATAAAGGCTTAAGAGATGTTTCGGGGATTGAACTTCCGCCTGCTCCCGCCTTCGCCGAGGATTCGGCGGGCAGGTCTGATTTTGATGATAAACATTTTGACGTTTTTCAGAATTATGTTTTAAAAGCGCAAAAAAGAGACGAGCTTTTCAATTTTTTAAAGAAAAAAGGAGTGGAAACTTTGATTAAAGATCCGATTGCCAACCATCATCATCTAAATCTGGGGCTTTCTAGTTTCAAGCTGCCATATACGGAAAAACTGGCGAAAGAAGTTATTTCTCTGCCTCTTTATCCTGAATTGACCCAGGAGCAGATAGAATACGTTATTGAATGCGTTAAGAATTTTTATGCCAGGTAGTGAAAATATGAACAGCGTTTTTAAAAAAATATTATTTGAGAAAAGACCATTTGCCAAATTAGCTTTTTTTTCCGTTGCTGACGGGCTTTTGATTATGCTTTCTGTTATTCTGGCGTTTCTTGTCCGTTTTGAAGGATATATTCCTGCTCGTTATCTTTTAAACGTTGAAGGGATAATAATCTTATCCTTATTAATTACCCTTCTCATTTTCTATTTTCTTAAGCTTTATTATTTCACTTGGTCATATGTCAGTGCCGAAGAGCTGATTGCTTTGGTAAAAGGCGTTTTTTTAAGTTTTCTGGTTTTAACTGCCACTTTTTTCGTTTTAAGAGACCAGCCGATCTTCAGCGGTTTTCCGCGCTCTACTCTTTTTATCACTTATTTTTTTGTCTTTGTGCTTTGCGGCGGCCTTCGTTTTGGCAAAAGGGCTTTTTTGCAGCTTTTTCCCTCCAAAAAACAAGGCGAAAAAAAAAGAACTTTGATTGTTGGCGCTGGAGATGCTGGAGAGCAGCTTTTAAGAAGCATAGCAGTTTTTTCTTCCAGTCCTTATTTGCCTGTGGGGTTTGTCGATGACAGGCCGGCAAAGCTGGGAGCTTCGATTCACGGCTTGAAGGTTTTCGGCGCGATTAAAGATATTCCCAAGATTGTCAGGGAGAATAAAATTGAAGGATTGATTATTGCCATACCCTCGGCCGGTTCGCAGATTATCCAGGAAGCAGTTGAAAAAGGTAGGGAAGCAGGTCTAAGAAAGATAAAAATAGTTCCGCCAATAGAAGAATTGATTTCTGGTAGGGTAAGTATTGGCCAGCTTCGCGAAGTTGAAATCAGTGATTTATTGGACAGGGAAGTGGTTGTTTCCGAGCAAAAATCAATTGAGAATTTCATTAAAGACAAGACGATTTTAGTTACGGGAGCAGCCGGTTCCATCGGTTCCGAACTTTGCCGGCAGATAGCCAGATTCAAGCCTTTGTCTTTGATTATTTTGGATCAGGACGAAACAGGCATTTTTAATATTGCCGAAGAATTGGAAGATTCTTTTTTCAAGCTGAACAAGTCTTTTTTAATAGCTGATGTCAGGGACAAAGAAAAGATTGAGCGCATTTTTAAGGAATTTCATCCCAATATTGTCTTTCACGCAGCTGCTTACAAGCACGTGCCTTTGATGGAAGAGAATCCTGACGAAGCGGTTAAAAACAACGTTTTTGGCACAAAAATTGTTGCAGAAACTTCGTTAAAAAATGGAGTTGAAAGCCTTATTTTCGTTTCAACGGACAAAGCAGTAAACCCGACTTCAGTGATGGGAGCAACCAAAAGAATTGGGGAGATGATTTGCCAGATTTTCAGTCAAAGAAACTCAACCAGATTTATTTCAGTAAGATTTGGCAATGTTTTAGACAGCCGAGGAAGCGTTATTCCGATTTTTAGAGAAAAGATCAAGAAAAGAGAGCCGATAGAGGTTACTCATCCTGATATGACCAGATTCTTTATGACTACTCCTGAAGCCTGCCTTTTGGTCATGCAAGCAGGGGCAATGGGTCAAGGCGGAGAGGTTTTTGTTTTGGACATGGGCGATTCCGTTAAAATAGTGGACCTGGCGAAAAAAATGATCCAACTTTCAGGATTGAAGCCGGATGTGGACATCCCTATTGTTTTTACCAAGCCCAGGCCCGGAGAAAAGCTTTTTGAGGAGATTCTGACAGCTGAAGAAGGAACAATTGCTACCCATAACCAGAAGATTTTCATGGCAAAATTATCTGCGATTGATAAAGAGCGAATAGACATTAAGTTGTCAGAATTGAGAAAAGCAGCTGAAAGCGGGGACAAACAAACCACAATAAAGCTATTAAAGGAAATAATTCCTACTTATGCCCGTTAAAAACAATTTAGAAAAGATATATTTTAGAATCATTGAATGGGGGACTTATCTCGTTCTCCTCACTCCTTTTATTTTTATAAAGGATTATTTTTTTCCATTTGTTGTTCCCAAAACTATTTTTTTCAGAGTTATTGTTTGTATTATCTTTATTGCTTACATTCTACTGGCAACTGCCAATGCTAAATACAGACCGAGAATTACTCCTTTAACTGTAGTTATCTTTATTTTTTTAGGAGTGCTTGTTTTAGCTTCTATTACCGGTGTAAACTTTACAAGGAGTTTCTGGAGCGTTTTTGAGAGGATGGAAGGTCTGTTAACCTTTTTCCATCTTTTTGTCTTTTATATCGTTCTGACCAGTGTTTTTAAAGAAAGAAAATATTGGGAAAGAATTTTGTCTGTTTCAATCTTGATCGGCATTTTTATCGCTTTCAACGCTTTGACTTCAGATAATCCGGCCACTCGTGGAGGAGGGATGCTCGGCAATTCTGCGTTTTTTTCAGCTTACATTCTTTTTAATCTGTTTTTCGCCATAATCTTTCTTGTTACGAAAACAGGAGTTTGGCGGCTTTTTTATGGAACAGCTTTTGTCGTTTTTGTTTGTTCTTTGTTTTTTAATCCTGGCGATTTTATCAAGGGGGCGGTTGCCGCTTTTATCATCGGAATGATTATTTTGTTGTTTGGCTTTTTGTTGACCGTTCTGTTTCTGTCCGACCAGAAAAAGCTCAAAATCATTGTTCTTTCTTTAATAATTTTATTCATTCTGGGAGCGTTTGGCTTTTCCCAGTTTGATTTTGTTAAGGAAAGAATGGATAAATTATGGCAGTCAAATAGCGTTCAGGCGAGATTAGTGGTTTGGGACATGGGTTGGCAGGGCTGGCAGGAAAGATTTTGGCTTGGCTGGGGCTTGGAGAATTTCAATGTTCCTTTTACCAAACATTATAACCCTGAGCTTCCTCTTTCTGGCGACATTTGGTATGACAGGGTCCATAATATTGTTTTAGACACGGGAATCAATTCCGGGATTGTCGGATTGTTAAGCTATCTGTCTGTTTTCGGCGTTGCTATTTTTGGTTTGTTAAGGCTTTTATCAAGGGTAAGCGAGAAAAAGAACATTATTGTTCCTTTGGCTATGATTGCTTTATTTTTCGCTTATTTTTCCCAAAACCTTTTTGTTTTTGATATGGTTTCAACTTATATGATGTTTTTCTTGAGCTTGGCTTTTGCCGGTTTTTTAATTTCTTCAGGAAAAGAAGAAGCGAAAGAAAAGATTATTCCTTTGCCTTCTTTTGTCGGCGGCTTTTTGATAATTTTAACTGTCTTTACGCTTTTTGTCGGCAATATCCAGGTTGCCAGAGCTTCAAAGTATGTTCTCAAGGGAATAATTTCTCCCTTGGAACAATCCATTTCCTATTTTCAAAAAGCTTTTAAAGCTTCGCCAATGGTGCAGTTTGAAGGACCTGAGCAGTTTGGTTCAAGGATTAACGCATTATCTTTGCAGTCCAATCAGAATAAAGAACTGTTAAGCCAGGGATTTGGTTTGGCTGAAGAAGAATTTAAAAAAAGCATTACCCAGAATCCTTTGGATTTCCGTCTCCAGCTGTTTTTAGGAAGGCACTATACTAATTTTTATCAATTTTCTGGCGATAAAGAAAAACTGGCGTTGGCTGAAAAAGCCTTGAACAAGGCAGTTGAATTAAGCCCGGGAAACCAGCAAGCTTATTTCATTCTGGCCCAAAATTTTCTTTTGCAGGGCGACTACGAAAAAGCTATTGAGATTTTTCAGAAAGCAGTTGCAATGGAGCCTCGTCTCGCCCAGTCCCATTGGTATTTGTTTAAAGCTTACAGGATAGCGGGAAAATACGATTTAGCTCTTTCCGAACTGAAAGAAGTGGAGGATTTGGGATTCAGTTGGCAGGGCGATGCTTCCACCTTGAAAGAAGGCATAGAGGTTCTCAAGGCTATTAGCGTTAATCAAGATGTTTTAATCGCCCTTTATGAGAAAGGAGCAGAACTTGATCCTAAAGATTATTCTTTCTGGATGAACTTGGCTGAAAGTTATGCGGCAACGGGCCAGAAGGAAAAAGCGAAAAATGCGGCTGAAAATCTTTTGCAATTGAAACCTGAACTTTCTTCCCAGGTTGAGCAGTTTTTGGAAGAATTGGGTTATTAGCTACTGATGTATTGACAAATTTTGCTTTATTTGCTATCATTGATTCAGTGAGTGCGACCCGAAAGGGCTCCATTCAAAAGTCGGCGAAAAACCTCCCTTAAGCGAGGTTTTTTGCTTTTTAAAAGACAAAAACCCAAAAAGCTTTTTGGGTTCTTGAGAGGGCCAGCGAGTTTACTCCAAAACAAAGTCTTTAGTGAGTGCTGTCCGCTGACCCAATATCATTTTAGCAATTTTTCTGTTAAAATACAAAAATGGACATCAATAAGTTTTTGCCGGCAGTCAAAAAAAATGTTTTATTGAAAAACCACACTGCTTTTAAGATTGGCGGGCCAGCCAGATATTTTTTTGAAGCAAAGAATAAAAACGATTTGCTTCTGGCGCTGAAAACGGCAAAAAGATTTAATTTGCCTTTTTTTATTCTGGGTGGAGGAAGCAACCTACTGGTTTCAGACAAAGGCTATAAGGGACTGGTGATAAAAATATTGAACAATAAATACAAAATACTGGACGGAAAGATCTCAACAGAAACAGGAGCGGCTTTGAGTCGTTTGGTAAACGCTTCAGCCAATCTTGGTTTATCCGGGTTAGAATGGGCCTCCGGGATTCCTGGAACGGTCGGTGGCGCTGTTTTAGGCAATGCCGGATCTTTTGGCAAATCAATGAAAGACACAGTTAAAAAAGTTGAAGTTATTGATTTGAAAACCTTGAAATTCAAAACCTATAATTTGAAAGACTGCAAGTTTAGTTATCGGGAAAGCGTTTTCAAGAGAAAAAAGAATTTAATTATCGCCTCAGTAATTTTAAAATTAAAAAAAGGAAAGAAGTTGGAAATCAAAAAGAAAATGGCAGAATGCATCGCTTTTAAAAAACAAAGTCAGCCTTTGAATTATCCTTCGGCAGGTTCTGTTTTTAAAAACCCTAGCAGAAAATATGTCGCTCGGCAGGGCGAAGAGGATGAATCCTCTTCTTCAACCATCGCTGCGGCTTGGCAGGGCGAAGAGGATGAATCCTCTTCTTCAACCATCGCTGCGGCTTGGCAGGGCGAAGAGGATGAATCCTCTTCTTCAACCATCGCTGCGGCTCGGTTGATTGAAGATTGCGGTTTGAAAGGAAAAACAATCGGTAGGGCAAAAATTTCCGAGAAGCACGCCAATTTTATCGTTAACTTGGGCGGAGCGAGCGCTGGAAACGTAAAAAAATTGATAAATTTGGCGAAAAAATCAGTAAAAAAGAAGTTTTCAGTGTCGCTGCGCGAGGAAATTCAGCTTTTAGGTTTTTAAAATTTGATTTTTCATTTTTGTTTTGATTTTTCAGTTTTCCACACTTGACAAAGTTTCTCAAAATGAAAAAATATACTAATGGATGCGAATAGTTAGTCGACTATTTGCTGAGACTCTTTAAAAATCGTTACCATTCTCATGGCAAAGAAAAAGAAAGCAAAGAAAAAGAAGAAATAGTTTTTCTCCCCCTCACTTTTAAAAGGTGAGGGGTTGTTTTTTATTCTTTACAAATTTTTTTTAAAATGATAAAAGAAATATTAGAATAGTTTTTATTAGATAATCGGTTAATCGCTTTTTGTTTAACTCTTTGTTTTTTCTCGATGATATATCGGGATTAGCTGGGGGGAGTTTGTAAACTTCCCTATGGTGGGCGAAGAGGATTTTGTCCTCTTCTTCACCTTCGCTTCCATAAATGGAAGCTCGGTAAGCGATTGACTATAATATTATGACTGGCAAAACAAAGAGATCCACTCAATGGGTCACAAAATCAAAAAAACAAAAATACGCTGGCATTCATTTGATTGCTGAATTTTGGAATGGAGAAATTATTGAAGACCCCAAAAAAATCAAAAAAATCCTAATAGCAGCAGTTAAAGAAGCAAAAAGTGCTCCTTTAAAAGTGGTAATTCATAAATTTTCACCCCAGGGCCTGACCGGGGTTGTTTTGTTGAAAGAGTCTCATCTCGCTATCCACGCCTGGCCTGAATTTAATTATGTGGCAATTGATATTTTTACCTGCGGGGACCGGGCAAAACCCCACAAAGCTTTGCAGTATTTGAGGAAAAAATTAAAGCCTAAAAAAGTTGAAATACAAGAGATAAAAAGAGGAAGAATAAATGCCCTATGAAAAAAAGAAAGAAAAAGTCGAACCGAAAGATTTTCGGAAAAGAATTAACAATAGATTTAAAAGATTGTGATCCCAAGACAATCAGGTCTGCCAAAAAAATAAAAGAGTACGCAGCTGGAATTTGCAAGGAGATAAATATTAAGCCTTATGGAAAAACTATCGTTGAGAGATTTGCTTTACATATTGATTATGCCGCGGGATATTCTTTGGTACAGTTGATTCAATCCAGTCTCGTCAGTGCTCATTTTTCCGAACTTTGGAATAGGGCTTATATAAACCTTTTTTCCTGTAGTAATTTTGATAAAAAAAGAGCTGTTAAATTCTCAAAGAAATTTTTTAAAGCGAGAGTCTTTAAACAAAAGACTTCCATTCGCTAAATTTTTATTTTATGAAAAAAGGTATTTTACGTTTCAAAAAAAGCAAATGGTTTTTTGAAGAAGATGTTCCTTATGATGTTTCAAGGATTAAAATCGGTATGGAGATAAAAAGGAAAATTTATTCCGGGAGATCCGACTACCAAAGGATAGAATTTTTTGATACTTATGCTTACGATAGGATTTTGGTTCTTGACGGAATTCTACAGACCTCAGAAAAAGATGAATTTATATATCATGAAATGCTTTGCCAGTTGCCGATGTTTTTGCACAAGAACCCAAAAAGAATTTTGATTATCGGCGGCGGAGACGGAGGATCCTTGGAAGAAGTATTGAAACACAAGATAGAAAAAGTTTGGATGGCGGAAATAGACGAAAAAGTCATTGAACTTTCAAAAAAATATATTTCTTCGATTTCAAAAGGAGCTTTTAAGAATAAGAAAGCGGAAATAATTATCGGCGACGGGAAAAAATATATAAAAAGACACAAAAATTTCTTTGATGTTATCATTCTTGATCTTTCTGATCCCCTTGGCCCTTCAAAAGAGCTGATTTCCCTAAATTTTTATCAAAATGTAAAAAGGGCCCTGAGAAAAGACGGCGTAGTATCTATTCAGTCAGGTTCCCTGAACGACCAACCGGAGTTGGTGAGTAAGATTTTCGGCAGAATAAAGAAAATATTTCCATTTGCAGATATTCACTGGGCAGTAGTTCCTTCTTATCAAACTGGAGAATATAGTTTTATTATTGGAGCGAAAGAAAATTTAGGAAAATTAACGCAAAAAGACCTTCAGAAAAAATACAAGAAATCAAAATTAAAACTGAAATACTTTAGTCCGGAAATTTATTTTGCTTCCAGAGTTTTGCCGAAATATCTGGCAGAAAAAATAGGGAAATAAAAAATATTTTGACCATTTGGAGATTAGCTGCGTTTTTGCAGTCATTTTTTAGTTTACAAAATGAGGATTTTTGTGTATAATTTAAAGGATATTATGTCAGTTATTGGTAAATTTTTCGGCGACGCTAACGAAAAATATTTAAAAAAGCTGGAGCCGGTCATAAAGAAAATAAATTCTCTCGAAAAAGAATTCGAGGGATTTTCTGGTGAAAAATTAAAAGAAAAGACAAAAGAATTCAAAGAAAGATTAGCTAAGGGAGAAAGCTTGGATAGCATACTTCCTGAAGCTTTTGCTCTTGTCAGGGAAGCTTCAAAAAAGACTCTCAATCAAAAGCATTTTGACGTCCAGCTTATCGGTGGCATTGTTCTGCACCAGGGGAAAATCGCTGAAATGAAAACAGGAGAGGGAAAGACTCTGGCCGCTACCCTTCCTTTGTATTTGAACGCCTTAGAAAGAAAAGGCTGCCATTTGGTTACGGTCAACGATTATCTGGCACGCAGAGATACTGTTTGGATGGGGCAAGTCTATAATGCTTTGGATTTGTCAGTGGCTTGCATAGTTCACGACACTGCTTTCATATATGATGCTGATTTCAAGCAGGAAAACGATGGACAGGACAAAGAAAGGGATGTTGTCGGCGGATTTAAAATTATTGAAAGTTATTTGAGGCCATGTTCGAGGAAAGAAGCTTACGAAGCTGACATTACTTACGGGACAAACAACGAGTTTGGTTTTGATTATTTGCGCGACAATATGGTTTACGATTTATCCCAGCAATCGCAGAGAGGATTCAATTTTGCCATAGTTGATGAAGTTGACTCGATTTTGATAGATGAGGCGAGAACGCCTTTGATCATTTCTGCTCCTGACACTGAAAGCTCTAAATTCTACCAGGAGTTTGCCAAAATTACTCCCAAGCTTGATCCTCAGGAAGATTATGAGATTGATGAGAAAATGAAAGCTGTCACTTTGACCGAAAAGGGCATCAACAAAGTTGAAAAGATTTTGGGGTTGGAAAATATTTACGAGGAAAGGGGAATAAAATATTTGCATTATCTTGAGCAGTCATTGCGGGCCCAGACGCTTTTTAAAAGAGACAAAGATTACGTGGTAAAAGACGGAGAAGTTATCATCGTTGATGAATTTACCGGCAGGATGATGCCGGGAAGAAGATGGTCTGGCGGCCTTCACCAGGCAGTTGAGGCAAAAGAAGGGGTTTTAGTTAATTCTGAATCTTTGACTTTGGCTTCAATCACTTTCCAGAATTACTTTAGAATGTACAAGAAACTGGCCGGCATGACAGGAACCGCTTCCACTTCGGCTGAAGAATTTGATAGAGTGTATGGCTTGGAAGTAATAACCGTTCCGACGAACAAGCCGCTTCAGAGAATTGATATGCCGGACAGGATTTACAAAGCAGAAAATGGGAAATTCGATGCCGTGGTTCAGGAAATTAAAGGAAAGCATAAATTCGGCCAGCCGGTTTTGGTCGGCACCACTTCAATCGAAAAGAACGAGTATCTCGGCAAACTGTTGGACAGAGAGGGAGTGCCCCACCAGATTTTAAACGCAAAGCAGCATGAAAAAGAAGGAGAAATCATTGCCCAGGCAGGGAAATTAGGACAGGTGACTATTGCTACTAATATGGCGGGCAGGGGGGTTGATATAGTTTTGGGCGGTAATCCTTTTGATGCTGAGCAGGCAGAAAAAGTAAAAGAATTGGGAGGACTTCACGTGATCGGTACGGAAAGGCACGAAGCAAGAAGAATTGACAATCAGTTAAGGGGCAGGACTGCCAGGCAGGGAGACAATGGTTCTTCCCAGTTTTTCGTTTCTTTGGAAGACGATTTGATGAGGATTTTCGCTTCAGACAAGATAAAGTCTTTGATGAACGTTTTGAAAATTCCGGAAGACCAGCCGATCGAAGCAAAAATGGTTTCCGGCGCCATTGAATCGGCTCAGGGGAAAATTGAAGGAATGAATTTTGATTTGAGAAAACATATTCTGGATTATGACGACGTAATGAATAAACACCGGGAGATTATCTACAAAAAAAGGAAAGAAATACTGGAAAAGGCTGATGAGGGCGGTTTGAAGCCCCAGATATTGGAAATGCTTAAAAAACACGGTCAGAAAGAAGAAGATTATGAGAAAAAAGAAAAAGAGTTTGGTTCGGAAAAAATGAGGCAGGTTGAAAAAATTGTTTCTTTAAGGATTTTAGATTCGCTCTGGCTGGAGCATTTGGAAAATATGGATCATTTAAGGGATTCTGTCAGATTAAGGGCTTACGGCCAGCAGGATCCTCTGATTGAATACAAATCAGAAGGCCACAGGATTTTTCAGGATTTATTAAAGAGAATTGAAGCTGGCATTGCCAATACTATATTAAAAGTGACTTTAGTAGAGCAACCCCAACAGCCGCAGCAGCCAGTGCAATTTTCGGGAAGCAAAAAGAATCCTGGCAGGAATGATCCATGCCCTTGCGGTTCCGGTAAGAAATTCAAAAAGTGCCATGGAAAATAAAATCGCAAAAATATGCAAATAAAAGATTTGAAAAAATTTATCAAGAAAGAAGACCAGAGGTTAAGAAAATGCTATGGCGGCTACAAGGATGAGCAGAAACGCATACTCGCAAGGACGGTAAAACTTGCCGAGGAATTAGGTGAACTATGCGATGAAGTGTTGAATTATAATTCTATGCAACGAAAGAGCAAACTTGATAAACACGATAATAATAATTTATCCGAGGAATTTGCAGATGTCGTAATAACGGCCTTATTACTTGCGGAAGTTATGAAAGTTGATATCGAAAAAGCATTGAAGGGTAAGATTGAGAAAATAAATAAGCGATATAAGAAATAATTCCTGCGGTTAATTATTGAAGATTAAAAAGTGTCATGAAAAATAAAAAAATTGGAGTTTCTCAGAAAGCTATTATTTTCAGAAAAGATGGGAAGTTTTTAACGATTAGACGTTCAAAAACCGCTCCATCAAGACCACTGCATTGGGATTTGCCCGGCGGAGATCTTGGATTTGGTGAGGACGCAAGAAAAGGAATTATTCGAGAAATTAAAGAAGAAACCGGCTTAAAGGTTAAAAACTTGGCCTTAATCGATATTATTTCAGGATTGAATGATAGGAATGAATTTTGGGTAACGGTTTGCTATATCGCTAGAACAGCTGGTCTGAAAGTTTTATTAAGCTATGAACATGATGATTTTCAATGGGTGACGCCAGACGAATTTCGAAAACTTAAGGCATCTCCAAGAAATAAGAAGTTTGTTGAAAGATTCAAATCATTGAGGAGTAAGAAATAAAGATATGGAGCATGTCGCAATAATGAAAAAATCTTGGGGTTTGACTCAAAAGATTCTGAATGGTCAGAAAAAGATTGAATCACGTTGGTATTCAGCACGACATAAGCCTTGGAACAGTATTAAAAAAGGAGAAACAGTTTACTTTAAAGATTCCGGCGAGCCAGTAAGGATAAAAGCTGAAGTAAGTAAAGTTAGGCAATTCGCTGATTTAACCCCGAAGCGAGTGAAAGAAATATTAAATGAATATGGCAATAATGACGGATTAAAAAAAGAGAAAATTCCTGCATTTTTTAAGAGATTCAAAGACAAGAAATATTGTATACTCATATTCCTGAAGAATCCGCAGGAGATTAAACCGTTTGATATTGATAAAACCGGATTCGGTTTAATGTCGGCATGGATTACTATTGCAAAAATTAAAAAATTATGAAAAAAACAAAATTTAAACCAAGACCTAGGCAAATAGATTATACAAGTGCGCGGTGGGCGCCGGTCATTAACTGCCTGGTAAAATACAAAAACAAATTTCTTCTTGTCCAGAGGAGCGAATCGTTGAATTTCTATCCCGGACTTTGGAACGGTATCAGCGGTTTTCTTGACGATAAAAAAAGCCTTGAGCAGAAAGTTAAAGAAGAAATAAAAGAGGAAATTGGCATTCCGAGCAGCAAAATCAAGAAAATTAGATTGGGTAGAGTTTTTGATCAGGATGAAAAGAAATATGGCAAAACATGGATCGTTCATCCGGTATTGGTTGAAATCAATACCGACAGAATAAAACTTGATTGGGAAGCCAAGAAATACAAATGGGTTTCTTTTGCTGAAGCAAAAGAATTAAAACTACTTCCCGGTTTCGGTCGGGTTTTAAAAGAATTCAATTAATATGTTTTTCTTTCCAGTCGGCTGTTTAATATTCGCCCTTTTCATTTTATTCCTGCCTGTTTTGTTCGCTTTGGGATATTTTCACATTATTACCATTGGTTTTGAGAAACTGGGTATTTCTCCAGAAGCAGTTATCATTCTGCTTCTGGTTATTTTAATCGGTTCTGCTATTAATATTCCTTTGGGCAGGAAAAAATTAAAATATGTTGAAGAATCAAGATTTTTCGGATTGTGGCGCGTGCCGAAAGTTGCAACCGAGGGCATTGCCATAAACGTCGGCGGAGCAGTTATTCCCATTCTGCTTTCTTTTTATTTTCTTTTCCAAATCTGGAGAGCAGGATTCGACATAAATCAGATTTTTATAGCCACTGCTTTGATGGTTGTTGTCTGTAAATTATTGGCTAAGGTTGTGCCTGGCAAAGGAATTGTTATTCCGGCCTTCATTCCCCCCATATTTGCCGTTGTTTTCGCCTTATTTTTTGCTTCTGGCTTTGTTGCTCCCTGCGCTTTTGTTTCAGGGACTTTTGGCGTTTTAATAGGCGCTGATCTCTTAAATTTGAGGAGAATCAGAAAGTACGGAGGTTTTCTGTCCATTGGCGGAGCAGGAGTGTTTGACGGCATATTCCTGATCGGCATCATTTCAGCCCTGCTGGCCGGTTTTTAAGAGGGGTTGACTTTTGCCTGAAAAATAATTACAATAGATAAAATGTCAAAGAAGAAGCTTTACATCACAGTTGTTTTTATTTTCATTCTGGCTCTTTTTGCCGGAATCTTTAGTTATCCTGACTATTTCAATCACAGAATTGATTCTTTCAACAATTTGAATGTTTCAGTTTTCGGCCTTCAGATTCAAATGCCTCGTTTTTCGAATATTCCTTTTATTTTGGGTCTGGATTTGCAGGGAGGCGTTCAGCTGATTTACGAGGCAGATCTATCCAACATTGAAGATAAAGACAAAACAGAAACAATGGAGGGATTGAGGGACGTCATTGAAAGAAGGGTTAACTTGTATGGCGTTGCTGAACCGGTTGTTCAGGTGCAGGGCAAAAGCAGATTAATCGTTGAATTGGCTGGGGTCAAGGATATTGGAGGAGCGATAGAAATGATAGGGGAAACCCCATATTTGGAATTTAAAGAAATCCTTTCCCAGGAAGAAAAAGAGGAAGCGAAAAACAGCTTTACCGATGAGGAGATATCTCAAATAATTGAAACCTACAAACAGCAGTCAGGCCAGGATATAACCAAAGAAGAGGTTTTGGACATACTGACTTCCAGTATGTTAAAGCCGACCGAGCTGACCGGCAAATATTTGAAAAGGGCTGATATTACTTTTGATCCGAATACCAACAAGCCCCAGGTTTCCCTTCAATTTAAGGAAGAGGGAGCACAATTGTTTGAGCAAATCACTGAAAGGAACGTTAGCAAACCTCTGGCCATTTTCTTGGACGGCCAGTCAATCGTTGATACTGACGGTGACGGAAAGATAACGGATAATGATATTTATGCGCCGGTTGTCCAGGAGAAAATTACCGGCGGCAAAGCAGTGATTACCGGAGATATGAATGTTGATAAGGCCAGGGAAATCGTAAAAAGGCTCAATTCTGGCGCTTTGCCGGTTAAAATAGGAGCGCCAATCTACCAGAAGCTGATCGGTCCTACTTTGGGCCAGGTTTCTCTGGAAAAGTCTTTGAAAGCAGGCATATTCGGCTTTTTGGCCATAATTCTGTTCATGATAATCTTTTACCGCTTGCCGGGATTGTTGGCTTCCATTGCCCTGGTTATTTACGCTGTTTTGGTTCTGTTTCTCTTTAAGGTAATCCCGGTTACTTTGAGTTTGGCCGGCATTGGTGGATTTATTTTGTCTGTTGGTATGGCAGTTGACGCCAATATTCTTATCTTTTCCAGAATGAGGGAAGAATTAAAGGAAGAAAAAGATTTTGAGCAGAGCGTTAAAGAGGGGTTTGACAGGGCCTGGCCGTCAATCAGGGATAGTAATTTCAACTCGCTTATCGTCTGTTTAATTCTCTTCACTTTCGCCACCAGTTTCATTAAAGGATTTGCTTTCACTTTAATCTTGGGAATTTTGGTTTCGATGTTTTCTGCGATTATTATCACCAGAACTTTTCTCAGGTGCTTTATTAGAACAAGGTTGGAAAAAATTAAATGGCTTTGGTAAATTATGTCAATTAAATTCTTAAAATATTCAAAAGTTTACTTCGTTCTTTCCGGAATTTTGATTGTGGCCAGCCTTGCTTCAGTCTTGATTTTCGGATTGAAGTTCGGCATAGAGTTTACCGGCGGCAGCATTATGGAATTGTCTTTCCAGGAAGAGAGGCCGTCTTTGGAGAATATCCAGCAAAGCCTTTCTGAATTTGATTTGGGAGAAATTGTTTTGCAGCCTATTGGCGATAATGAAATGGTTTTGCGAATGAAAGAAATTGATAGAGAAACTCACGAAAACGTGCTTTTTAAACTGCAGCAAACCTATCAAGCTGAAGAAAAAAGTTTTGAGATGATCGGTCCGACTATCGGCGCAGAATTAAAGCAAAAGACGAGAAACGCCATAATTATGGTGCTGCTGGCCATCACTCTTTACATCACAGTTGCCTTTAGAAAGGTTTCTTGGTCAGCCATACGTTCCTGGCAGTATGGAGTTGCTTCGCTTTTAGCTCTGTTTCATGATGTTATTATTCCTTTGGGGGTTCTGGCTGTTTTGGGAAAACTTTATAATGTTGAAATTACCATTCCGGTTATTGCCGCTTTGTTGACTATTTTGGGTTATTCGGTCCATGATACCATCGTCATCTTTGACAGGATAAGGGAAAACCTGCTTAAGTCAAGATTTAAGTCGTTTGAAGAAACGGTTGATGCCAGTTTGAACCAGACTCTTTTCCGTTCAATCAGCACTGTTTTCACTGTTTTGCTCGTGCTTTTTGCCATCTTCTTTTTCGGCGGCCAGACCTTGCAATCTTTCTCTTTGACCCTGATAATCGGCATTACCAGCGGCGCCTACTCTTCCATTTTCTTAGCAAGCCCCTTGTTGGTCGCCTGGGCAAGATGGAGGCAGAATAAAGGGAAGATTTGACATTAATTATCAAATATTGTATAAACAAACTATATGACTATTAATTACTATCAAATCTGCGAAAAACTTTTAAAAACGCTGCCTCAAAAACAAAAAGAGGTTCTTTTGAGGCGTTTTGCTTTAGATTCAAAAGATTCCAAAAAAGGGGAAACTCTTGAATTTATCGGCAAAAGCTTTGGTATTACCAGAGAAAGGGTTCGCCAGATTGAAAACGACGCTTTTTCAAAGTTGAAGTCAGAGTCAAAGAAACATCAGAAAGTCTTCCAATATTTCAAAAACTTTCTGAAAAAGACGGGAAACCTAAGGAAAGAAGAGGCGCTTTCGGCTGAATTAGCTTCCGGCAAATTCAAGAACCAGATTTATTTTCTGCTTACTTTGGGAGAAGATTTTATCAGATTCGGAGAAACAAGGGAATTCTATTCTCTTTGGACGATTGACAAAAAGTCCTGGTTTTCAGCGGAAAAAACAATCAATCTCATCTGCGAAAAGCTCAAGAAAGTCGGCAAGCCGTTAAAATTAAAAGAAATTAATAATTTAAGTTCTCTGAGAGCGGAAACCCTCAGTTCTTTTTTGGAAATTTCAAAGAAGATCCAAAGAAATAAAGAGGGGTTTTTTGGCTTGAAAGACTGGCCGGAAATAAATCCGAAAAAGATAAAAGACAAGGCCTTCCTGGTTTTTAAAGGAAGCCAGAAACCCTTGCATTTTGCCCAAGTAGCCACTTTAGTCGGTCAGGCTTTGCCCCAGACAGTCCATAACGAGCTGATAAAAGATCCGAGATTCGTTCTGGTGGGGAGAGGCATCTACGCCCTGAAAGAATGGGGATACGAGCCTGGCATGGTCAAAGACGTTATTCTTAACGTTTTAAAAACAGCCGGCAAGCCGCTGAAAAAGGAGGAAATTCTAACAAAGACTTTAAAACAGAGAATGGTCAAGGAAAACACAGTTCTCTTGAATTTAAGCAATAAAAAATACTTTTTGAAAACTCAGGAGGGTCGTTATACAATAAGAGAAGCTTAACATTTTAAATTATGCCGATAGAAGAAGTCGTCTCAACATTAACTACCATCTGGCAGATAATAGAGAATTGGTGGTGGGTTGTTTTACCTTTTGTTCTCTGGAAGCCGCTTTCCTTTCTTTGGCTATGGTGGAGAATCGACCTTTTTTTGAGCAAGCAGCGCTGGATCATGCTTGAGATAAAGTTGCCCAAAATTCTGCCAAAGCCCATAAGGGCAATGGAAGTTGTTCTCTCGAGCGCACATGCAGCAATCTATCATCCGCCGGACCTCTGGGAAAAATGGGTAGATGGTCAGGTTCAGATGTCATTGGGTCTTGAAATGGTTGCCATTGACGGAGAGCCGCACTTTTTTGTCAGAACGCCCGTGCAATACTGGGATGCAATAGAATCCAGCTTTTATTCGCAGTATCCTGAAATTGAAATTGTAGAAGCTGATGATTATACAAAATATATTCCTCAGAGCATTCCCAACAAAGAGTGGGACATGTTCGGTTGTGATTACAAATTGGTAAAAGATGATCATTATCCGATCAAGACATATACTGAATTTGAGACAGAGCAGGAAAAAACTGAGGAGAAAAAAATTGATCCGATTGCCGGACTTCTGGAAGCGATGGCCAAAATTAAGAAAGGAGAGCAGCTTTGGATTCAGCTCTCAATTGAGCCTATTGGCGATGCAGATGAGTTGAAGGTTTTAGGCCAGGTAACGACAAAGAGATCTTACAGCGTTTGGCAGAAAAAAGGAGAGGACTTAAGGGATAAACTGGCCAGGAGAGATCTTCCTCCTCTCCAAAAGCCGATTATCCAGGGAGCAGCTGAAATTTTAATATCAGGCCCGCCGGAAGAGAAGAAGGAAACAAAAGAATTCCTTCCTCCTGAGATGAAATTGACCCCTGGAGAAAGGGAGATTCTGGGCGCAATAGAGCACAAAATGTCAAAACCGATTTTCAATGTTACTGGCAGATTCATTTATCTCGGCAAAAGAGATGTCTGGTTCAAGCCGAATTTCAGATTAGCTTTTTCTTTTTTTAACGAATACATGACCACTAACCTTAATGCTTTGTTTCCTGATGGCCGAACTTTGACCAAGATTAAAAAATCTTTATTTTTTCCCTTATTGAATAATAAAACTTTAATGGCCAGAAGGCATTATTTGAGATGCCGGAAGCTTTTCAGAAACTATATTAAGAGACTGACTCCCTTCTTCCCCCGTACTGGCGGAACCTATATGCTAAGTACGGAAGAAGTCGCTTCTATTTTCCATTTCCCAAGCCAAGAGACAGCTCCCGCTCCAGGCGTGCAGAGGATAGAATCAAAGAAAGGAACTGTTCCGCCCTCTTTGCCCATGGAGGATTAGGGCTTTAACAATTCAATATGACTAACGAAGAAATCAATTTTTTTGCTTTAACCACCTTCAGGAACCAAAGGAAAAAGTTTGGGATTAAAACCGACGACAGGCGTCGGCATGTTTACGTTATTGGTAAAACCGGCATGGGCAAGACCGTGATGTTAAAGAATATGGCTATTCAGGATATCCAGCAGGGCAAAGGAATCGGTTTTGTCGACCCCCATGGCGAAGCAGCCGAAGAATTGCTCGACAGTATTCCTTCAAACAGGGTGAACGACGTAATCTATTTCAATCCGGCTGATATCGATTATCCTATTGCTTTTAACATTATGGAAAAGGTTGGCATGGAGTACAGGCATTTGGTTGCTTCGGGCTTAATGGGAGTTTTCAAGAAAATATGGCCTGATGTCTGGTCAGCCAGAATGGAATACATTTTGAATAATGCAATTCTGGCACTTTTGGAATATCCGGGAGCCACTCTTTTGGGAGTTAATCGGATGATGGCTGATCCCGAATACCGGAAAAAAGTGATTGAAAAAATAATGGATCCTGTGGTCAAATCTTTCTGGACCCAGGAATTTGCCAGATATTCTCAAAGCCGGGGATATGAAGTGGAAGCAACGGCTGCCATTCAGAACAAAGTGGGCCAGTTCATTTCCAACCCTTTGATCAGGAATATTATCGGCCAGGTAGGGTCAAGTATCAATATGAGGAATATTATGGATGAAAAGAAGATTTTCATCATGAATATATCTAAAGGAAGGGTTGGAGAGGATAATTCCAGGCTGCTTGGCGCCCTTTTAATTACTAAGCTCCAGCTGGCAGCTATGTCCAGAGTAGATACTCCCGAGGAAAAAAGAAATGATTTTTTCCTTTATGTTGATGAATTCCAGAACTTTGCCACAGAGTCTTTCACCAACATTCTGTCTGAAGCAAGAAAATACAGACTGGCTTTGCTTTTAGGCCACCAGTACATTGCTCAAATGGAAGAAGAGGTCAGAGACGCGGTTTTCGGGAATGTGGGCACGATCGTCACATTCCGAGTCGGGGCGGAAGACGCAGAATATCTGGAAAAGGAATTTGCGCCTGATTTTACCGCTGAAGACCTGATCAATTTGCCGAAATACAACATTTATTTGAAACTGATGATTGACGGGGTTGCCGGTCCTGGTTTTTCGGCAGAAACCATGGCTCCTTTGCCGATTCTTGAAAAATCAAACCGGGAAAAGATTATCATGGTCTCAAGGGAAAGATACAGCACCCAGAGAAAAGTGGTTGAGGAAAAGATTGCCAAATGGATGGGAACGCTAAGTCTTCCGGAGATTCCTATTCAGCCGCCTTCCCAGCCTTTGTACGATGCTAAATGCGCTTTGTGCGGCAAGTGGACAAAAGTTATTTTTGAGCCAACAGCTTCCCGCCCAGTTTATTGCAAAACCTGCTTAAAGAAAGTTAAAGGGTCTTCCGAAAAAGAAAAACCCAGTTTGCCTATAACCGAGCCGGAAAAACAAAAAGAATCAGCGCCAGCTGTTTCCCTCCAGGATGCGGTCAATAAAACGCCTGTTTCTTTTTCCAGCAGGCCGACAAATGAAAAAGAAGAAAGAAAGAGGCCGAGGAAAGAAGTTAATATCGAAGAATTAAAAAAAACATTAGAAGAGTCTTTAAAAGACGTAGATAAAAAAGATGAACCCCGTTAGAAACACTTGTAGTTGGTATGTCTATGTTTTGCAAAACAAGCATCGGAAATGGTATATAGGTTCAACTCGAGATTTGCGAAAAAGAATTTTACAACATAATTCAGGAAAAAATAGGTCGACAAAACACGGAGTTCCATGGAAATTAATATATACTGAAATTAGCATTAAACAACAAGATGCCCGAGCAAGAGAAAGATATTTGAAGTCT
>JADHYE010000007.1 GCA_016782605.1 Candidatus Paceibacterota bacterium
GCCAAAAGACGGGCAATGGTTGTATTATGTACAATAAAATCATTAGCAACGAAATTATGAGTTCCTGGGACTACTAAATCGTAGACTTGGAAATCACCAGTATGTTTAATCTCAGTAATTTTATCCCAATAAATATCTGAAGTAGCAATGTTTAATATCTCTTGAGAATTAAAGACCTCGCCACAAATTTGCAATTTATCTCGTGAAGGTCTAAATCTTACCGTGTTAGAAAACTTCTTTGGTTTTTTATAATTCAATATCTTCCCTACCTCAACCCAACTTCCGTTATTTATTTCTTTTTCTGTTTTAACTAAATCCCAAACTTCAATAGGGATGACATCGCAATTTGGATTAGTCGGTCGATTAGATAAATAAGAGTTAAGAACTCGAAGCTTTTTTGCTTTTTCTCCAATAAACCCTATCTCTTTAATAAACTTCAATAAACTTTCTCGGTTATATATTTCTAACGCCCAATTAGAATAAATTCTATTTCTGAATTTCGCTGGCTTATAACGAACTCGGGAAATAATACTAAAGCGAAGTAACAAATGCTGAATTTGATGAATGAGGTATTTCGAAGAAGAATAATATGAAATTGTTGCCCGCTTTGAAATATCTATACCTCCATCACCGCTATAAAGAACTCGCAAAAATAAACTAATAAGCGATTTGGTTGATCGGAAAATTATTGAAGGGATAGTCTTGGTTTTTGATTTTTGTCCAGCTAAACCTAAATTTTTAATAAAACCCATTATGGGATTTTTAGATTGTCCGGGTTGATTTATCCAATTATGACGAACTATTTGAGTAGCTCGATAAGTTGGTGTCTTTGTCCCCTTGCAATCATATTTAACAATTTTTATATTTTTAAATTTTTTCGCCGCTGATATAAAATCACGTACTAAAATAGAATCTGAATTAGTAAAACCAATTGAACCATTAGGATCGTAAGTTGAACCTTCGGCAATTAAATGGGCAATTAATCGAACTTTATATTCTGGAATTTTTTCTTTCCCAAATACAGGCAGGGTTCTTGGTATTCCAATGTAATCTCCCGTCTTCAATTCAGAAAGTTTTTTCCACCCTTCAATTGTTAAAAACGGATGTGAAAGTGTTATTTCAATTTCCTTTCCCAACGCAGTTTTTACTCTATAGCAAGGTTTAATACCGTCATTAATGAAATTACTTGGTTTTGTATTTTTAAGTCTATAATTTGAATGAAGAGTTAAAAGGCTTATCCTTTTTCGTTTATATATTTCTTCAACTGTAAGAATTTCGCCGCTGGAGAAATCCACTACTTTAGTATCAAACTTAACACACTTTCCCGAGCCACGAGGCCCTGAAAACAAATAAGCATGGGAAATTATCCCGGAAGAAACAGCATTGCTCAAAGTCTGGACAACATGCTCCTGGCCAACAATATCAGAGAAAACCTGAGGCCTGTATTTGCGATATAAGACTAAAGACATATTATTTTCTTAATTTTTTATACAACAACCAGCTTAATCCGAAAATAAACAATACTCCTATTAATACCTGCCAGCCAAAATTATTCTCAATAGCGATTCCAGCTTTAGTAACAAATAGAACAATCAAGCCAGCTGTCATAACCCCCAAAGAAATCAAAGGAAAAGCTTTTTTGAAAGGTATATTAAAGACAAAAGCAATCAGAGAACCTGTCCATCCGCCAGTAATAGGCAAAGGGATAGCGACAAAAAGAGGCAAGAGCCAAATACCGTATTTATCTACCCTAGTTGAATGGTTTTCCCTTGTTTTAGCAAAGAGCCAGGTGAAGAAACGGTTGAAAAAACTAATGTTTTTGGATGACCACCTGGAAAAAACGCCCAAAAAAGTAAGAATCAAGAACACAGCAAACAGATTTCCTAGAACAGACAAAAAATAGACAATTACCGGATTCATCTTGTAAATGGTCAGACCAATGGGAATGGCAGCCCTTAATTCTCCGATAGGCGCCATTGCCCATAAGAATATTTTCAGTTCCTGGATAAGCTCCATATTCGTCATTTTAACTCATTAGGAGCAGAAAATCAATTAATCTCAGTGGAATAAAACCATAATTTCCTTAAAAATAAAAATATGATAAGATAGCTTAGTATGCTTAAACTCTACAACACCCTATCTAGAAAAAAAGAAATCTTAAAACCGAGAAAAAACAAAAAGATAAACCTTTTTGTCTGCGGACCTACGGTTTACGATTTCTCGCATATTGGACACGCCAGAACATATATAAGCTTTGACGTAATCGCAAAATACCTTAGAGAATCAGGATACGATGTTTTCTATTTGCAGAATATCACCGATATTGACGATAAAATAATTGAAAGAGCTAAAAAAACAAAAACATCACCAAAACAACTGGCTGAAAAATTCAAGAAAGAATATTTCAAAGACGTAAAGGGCTTAAGGATAACCAGTGTTTCAAAATACGCCAAAGCTACAGATTACATCAAGGAAATACTGAACCAGGTGAAAAGATTAATGAAAAAAGGATACGCTTACCGATTAGAAGACGGAATCTACTACGACATTTCCAAATTCAAAAACTACGGAAAACTTTCAAAAAGAACAATTACACAAGCAGAAGACGGCGTATCAAGAATAGACCGAGCAAAAAACAAGAAGAACAAGGGAGATTTCTGCTTATGGAAAAAGTCAAAATCAGGAGAGCCCAAATGGCCATCTCCCTGGTTTAAAGGAAGACCTGGCTGGCATATCGAAGACACAGCCATCACTGAAAAGCAATTCGGCCCACAGTACGACATTCACGGCGGAGCCCAGGACTTAATGTTCCCCCATCATGAAGCTGAAATAGCTCAAATGGAAGCAATATCTAATAAACATCCCCTAGTCAAATACTGGCTTCACACAGGATTTCTTAATGTAGAAGGCCAGAAAATGGCAAAATCCCTGGGCAACTTTATAACTATCAAGGACTTTTTAAAAGAAAACGATTCAAGAATCCTCAGATTGTTAATAATAAAAAGCCATTACCGCTCCCCTCTTGATTACAATGAAAAGCTGCTTTTACAGACAAAAAGAGAATTAGAGAGAATAGATGAATTTATAGATAAATTGTCAAGAATCAAGACTGTTGAGGCCAATCCTCAACAGATTCTGAGGGGTATTGAAAAAAAATATAAAGCGGCGATGGAAGACGACTTTAATACGCCAAAAGCAATTGCTTTACTATTTAATTTAATAAACAAAGGAAATATCCAAATCAGCCAAAATAAATTAACAGTGACTGACGCCAAAGAAATTATAACTTTCTTAAAGAAAATTGATAAAGTATTTAACTTTATTTTCCAAATAAAACAAAAAAAGGAAATTCCTTCTTCAATTATAGATTTAGTCAAACTCAGAGAAAAACAAAGAAAAAAGAATAATTGGCAAAAGGCAGATAAGATAAGAAAAAAAATACAGCAGCTGGGCTACTGGGTTGAAGATACAAAAGACGGTTCAAAAGTTAAGAAGCTTTAGTTTTTTTCGCTTTTCTACATAATTTATAGAAATTAAGAACCTCATCTGCTATTTTAGGCCAGGAGTATTTTTTTGCTTCTTGAGTCCCCCATTCTCCCATTACTTTCCTCAGTTTTTCGTCTTTAATCAATAATTCCAACCTTTCAGCTAAAACCTTATAATCCTTGGGTTCAGCTAAAAACATCTTTCCTTTTCCTTTTTCCAGCACACCTTTATACCCCTCATTAGCAAAAGCAACTACCGGAATACCAGAAGCCATAGCTTCAACTAAAACAATACCAAAGCTTTCTCCATATATTGCCGGACTACAGAAAATGTCAGCTGTTTTATAGTATTGGGGAACGTTTTCCTCCTTAGCCCCTTTTTCGAAAACAACATTCTTTAATTTATTTCTTTTTGCCCATCTCTGGCAAATGCTTTTTAACGTGCCGTCACCAACGACAATCAGTCTCAAGTTAGAATAGCTTTTATCCAAAATCTTAAAAGCTTTCAATAAATAAATTAATCCTTTTCTTTCTTCAATCCTCCCCAAAAACAAAATATTCAGCTTATCGTCGGAAAACCTCTTCAATTTTGGCAATTTCTTACTGAACTCATCCAAATCTATGCCGTTGGGTATGATGGCCTTCGGCCCTTTGTAATTTTTAAAGAATTCCAAGCAAAGAGGAGCCACGCCGATTATGCCGTCTGTTTTCCAGCGCACCAATCTGTCAAAAAGATAAAAGAATCCGGGAAACGACTTTACGAAGTTATTTTTCTCAAGATTGGCATGAAAAGTTAATATATTCAGGGCCTTGGAATGTTCCAGAATCTGGAAAGTTGAAGGAAACCCGCAATTGTGAAAATGCAGAACGTCAAAGTTTTCCTTGTCCAAAACCTTCTTAATTGAAAAAGGATTGAAATTAAAACAAAAATCTCCCTGCGTTCCTCCAACGTTAAAAGGAAAAGAAGTGCCAAGCAAAATGACATCTTTTCCGTAACTCTCTCTTCTTAACCTCCGAGGGGCGATAATCTTTGACTCAATCCCCCTTTTCTTAAATTCTTCATGCAAACCAAAAATATGGCGTTTCACTCCGCCAGGATAAAGAAATGAATGGAAAGATATTAAGCCGACTTTCATATTTTTGACATCTAAACTAGCGCTTGCTATATTATACCTGATGAAGAGCAATGTTTCTAAACAAGAATTACCGGACAGGATGCCCCCTCAGGACGTAGAAGCTGAAAGATCTTTACTGGGCTCCTTGATGCTGGATAAAAACGCCATAGTCAAAGTGGTTGATTTTATTACTGCCCGAGATTTTTATAAACCAATTCATCAGGAAATTTATCAGAACTGCCAGGAACTTTTTGAAAAAATCGAGCCGATAGATTTATTAAGTTTGGCCAGCAAATTGAAAGAATCTAACAAACTGGAGGAAATCGGCGGCAACAGCTATCTGACAGAGTTGATTAATTGCGTTCCTACTGCTTCCAATGTTTTACATTATGCTAAAATCGTCCAAAAGAAAAGAATTCTCAGAGATTTAATAGAGGTTGGTTCAGATGTGGCAATATTAGGATATAACGAGTCAGAAGACCCTGATGTTCTCTTGGACCAGGCAGAAAAAAACATATTCAGCATCGCTCAGAAAGGACTTTCCCAAAAGTTCGTAGCCATTAAAGAAAGTCTTGAGGAAGCTTTTGAAAGAATAGATAAACTGTCAAAGCACGAAGGCGGCATCAGGGGCTTGCGTACAGGATTCACTAACTTGGATAATATACTGGCTGGTCTGCAAAAATCAGACCTAATTGTTCTAGCTTCCAGGCCTTCTCTGGGTAAAAGTGCTTTGGCAATGAATATTGCCAGCCATGTTGCCATAAACGAAAAGGTGCCAGTAGGTTTATTCAGCTTAGAAATGGCCAAAGACCAGTTGGTTGATAGGTTAATCGCTGACCAGGCAGGTATTGATTTATGGAGATTAAGAACTGGCAAACTCTCAAGCGAAGGAGCTGACAATGATTTTACCAGAATACAGCATGCTTTAGGCGTATTGTCAGAAGCGCCAATATATATTGATGATTCAGCTGTCTGCAATATCCTACAAATGAGAGCTATGGCCAGGCGGCTTCAAGCGGAAAAAGGCCTAGGCCTTATTGTTGTCGACTATTTGCAGCTAATGGAGCCGAGAAACACCAATACTACTATGGTTCAGCAAATGACAGAAATATCCCGTTCTCTTAAATCATTAGCCAGAGAATTAAACGTGCCTGTTTTAGCTCTATCCCAGCTATCAAGAGCGGTTGAGCAAAGGTCTCCTCAAATTCCTCGCTTATCAGACCTAAGAGAAACAGGAGCTATTGAACAGGACGCTGACGTTGTTTTATTCATTTACCGAGAAGACAGATACAGGCAAGATACTACCAGGAAGAATATAGCGGACATTATCATCGCTAAACACAGAAACGGACCGGTCGGCAAAGTAGAGCTGTATTTTGATGAAAGCCGTGTTGTTTTCCGCAACCTGGAAAAACAATACGAAGAAGAATAATGTACTCTCGCTCCATTCAAAAATTAATAGAATTGTTTTCAAAATTCCCGACAGTCGGTCCGAGAACAGCTAGCCGCTTTGTTTTCTATTTGCTGGGCCTAACTAAAGAAGAAGTTGACGAAATCACCTCATCCATAAACCAACTTAAAGAAAACGTAAAACTCTGCAGCTTCTGTTACAAATCATTTGAAAAAGAAGGAGAGCTTTGCGAAATCTGCAGCAATGCCAATGGAGACAAGTCGCTCCTCTGTATAGTTGAAAAAGAAACCGATCTAATACCGATTGAAAAAACTAAAAAGTATGAGGGAAGATATTTCATACTGGGCGGTACTGTCTCCACTTTCAAAAAAGATGAAATTAAAAAGATAAGAATGCAGGAACTCTTGGAAACAGTGAAAGATTCCAAAATAAAAGAAATTATTATCGCTTTGAACCCGACATCAGAGGGCGAAGCCACAGCTCTGTATTTAGAAAGGAATTTAAAACCTTTAAATAAAAAAACAAGCCGTTTGGGTAGAGGCTTGCCAGTCGGCGCAGAATTAGAATATGCGGACGAAGAAACATTGGGAGCTGCCTTTGAGGGCAGGAAATAGGAATTAGGAAGCACTTTGTATTTGAGTAATCTCAACTTCCGTAAAAGGCTGTCTGTGGCCTTTTTTTACTTTATAGCGTTTTTTCGCTTTGTATTTGAAAACAATTACCTTCTTGGCTTTTCCGTGCTTTAAGATTTTCCCCAGAACCTTAACGCCTTTTACGCGAGGCATGCCGATTTCCACTTTCTTGTTCTTCTCCAAAAGCAAAACATCGGAAAAAGCGATTTCACTCCCCTCTTTTTTCTCAATCTTTTCAATCTTAATTTTTTGTCCGGGAGCGACAATGTATTGTTTGCCTCCGGTTTTAATAACAGCTAACATATTGTTTATTCTTCTGATGGGGCTTCTATTTCTTTAATTTTTACTTTAGCTTCCCCATCTGTAATTTTTACCACATCTTTATCAACTTTGGCAAGCTCTTTGCTAGCTCGATTATAGCTGCTGACAGTCGTTGATAAATGCTGCCCCATTTTCTTCATATACTCACTGTAGCTTACTATGTGGCGACCTAATCTTTCCACTTCCTTGATTATCTCCTGGGCTTGCTCGGATATTTTTTGATTTCTTAATCCCTGCAAAACAGTTTGCAGATAAGCAAGGAAGGAAGTCGGAGAAACAATAACCACTTTCCTTTTGCTCGCGTAATATATCAAGTTATTCGTATCTTCTGTTACTGCGCCGACTTTATTTATAAGCAAATCATAGAAAACAGCTTCCGAGGGTATAAACATAAAGGCGAAATTCATTGTTCTTTCTTCTGGTTTGACGTATTTTGCAGTTTCGTCTATCCTTGCTTTGATATCTGCGACAAAAGAGTTTTCATATCTTTTTTTCTCCTCGGGGTCATGCGATTCCAAAATTCTATTATAGTTTTCCAGGCTGAATTTTGAATCAATTGGAATGATATTTTTGTCCACGAAAACCACTGCATCCACTATTGCCCCGTCTTTAAAGGTATACTGCATTTGATAAGAGCTTGGCGGAAGAACGTTCTTTAATACGGTTTCCAGATAATATTCTCCCAAAACCCCTCTTTGTTTGGGATTTTTTAATATGTCCTGGAGATTTTGAAGCTGGTCTGCGAAACCCACCACTTGCCGGTTGGTATCATCTAATTTTGTTAGTCTCTCGGTAACGCTTCCTATAATCTTAGCACTTTGGTCGAACTGGGTTTGGATAGTTCTTGTTGACTCTGATAATTTATTATCTAAAACCTGGTTCATGTGATTCAACTGCTGCATTATTAAAGAACTCTCTTCCTTGTTAGAACCTTTCCTGATTAACAAAACAATAACTATTATTAAGCCAACAAAAATTAAAATTAAAAATGGAAGCATTAATTGTTCCATACTGATATTTTATCATAAATTGCCATTCACTGCAATTATTTTAAAAATAATTAGTGAAATAAAACTTCAGCGATTAAAAAGGTAATGTATATACCAAGCAGAAAGATAGCTTCTTTGCGAGTGACTTTCTGGCCAGTTTTGACAAACAACAAAAAGAAGAAAGCTGCTATAAAAAGGAAAAGTCTGGCAATAACAAAAGGAGAAAAGTTATCTATCACTATTGGGTTGATCAAAGCAACCGTTCCCAGAACCAGAGTGGAAGCAACAACAATAGAACCCATCAAGTCTCCTAGGACCAGCCACCCTTCACCTTTTTTAGCGGCAACTATTGAAAAATAGGCTTCTGGCAAACAATTGCCCAAACCAACTATTAAGATACCTATCAGTGCCAAGGGCAAAACGAAATAGTCAGCGAAAAAAGAAGCTGAAGTAACAATCCCTTGGGCTGCCAACAGAATCAAAAGAATGCCAAAAACAATTATGCCAAAATCCTTTAGAAACACTTTAGGTTGTTTATGGACAGGACGAGGCGACTTATTATCATAAATCTTTTGGAATCTTTCGTCTTTTGAAAAAAGCCAGACAATGTACATGATAAAGAACAAAAATAAGACAATGCCATCACCCCTTCCCAAGGTTCCGTCTAAAATCAAAAGCATGGGCAAGACTGCCACAGCCAGAGTAAAAATGGAGGAAGTTTGAATGGTTTTACTTGAAGCCGGCAATCCTTTAGAGAATAAAACAGCCAGAGCCAGAATCAAAGTCATATCAGCCAAATTCCCCCCAAGAACATCACCGAACGACAATTCAGGAATGCCTCTTAAAGCAGCGCTAACGCCGACAAAGAAATTGGGCAGAGAACCGGCAAAAGCCATGATAAAGAAAGCAACGACAAACTCTTTCCAGCACAAAGCCTTGGCTATTCTTAACAAAGCATTGATCAGCCATTTGCCAGCAAAAGCCAGAAAAAGGCAGGACACGAGAAAGATTAGAATGTGTAAAGCTACCGTCATTTTACAAAATATATTATCTCATAAATAATGCCGACTAGAAATATCAAAATCAAAGGATAAATCAACAAACATTTAATACTTGACTCTTTGAGTTTAAAGTACAGTTTCCGACGCATCAAAAGAATCAGGATAGCTTCAATACCCAGCATTACGCCTCCGATCAGAGCGATTATCGTAATAAAGCTCTTAATGCCGATCAAAAAAAGAATTAAAGGGCAAAAACAGGTAATCGTCCAAGACAAGGTTTTTCCAAGCTTCAGATCGAAATGAAAAACGTTTTTTAAGGTCAAACCCAAAGCAATAAAAGAAGTAAAAGTGGTTAAAATTCCAAAACAAAGGGCCAGAGAAACTATTCCGTTGCCCAAAACATTTTTCAGTCCACCTAAAGCTGATTCTGTGGTTTGAGGCCCTGTAATACCCAAAATCACATAAATGAAAAAAAGATAAACAATTATCGGAATTAAAACAGCAAAGGGAATTATTTTTAAAAGCAAATTCCTTTTTTCTCCCAACATTTCTTCCACTTCCGGAATCATAGTCACCCCCCAAAGCGAAAAAAGAATAATACCGTAAGGCAAGAAAAGAAAAGCATTGTCCGGAACAGGAAAAAGATTTCCAACCGTTAAAAAAGACTTGCCTTGGAAAAATATGATAAATAAAATTAAAAAAAACAAAAGCAACCCCCAAAACTCAACTTTGGCAATTGCTTTTATACCGAAAAAAATAAAAAGCGCTCCAGCAATGAAATATAAAAGAGTGTAGGCCAATAAACTGCCGCCGAAAATCGGCGAAACCAATTCTGTAAGAAACTCTCCTCCAACTATTAAATAAACCAAAAGAGCTCCCAACATCCCAAGAACGGTTGAAATATATGCCAAACCCTGACCCCACTTTCCCAAATAGATTTTGGCAAAACCAGGCAATCTTTTAAAATCAGGCGTTTTTAAAGCCAATTCTCCAAAAAACAAATTGATTAAAACAGTCAAGCTTCCCAAAAACAGAAAATAGCCGAGTATAACCCAAAACCCCACTTTAAGGGTAACGTAAGGCAAGATAAAAAATCCAACTCCAATGCTTGTTCCAGAAATAATAGCTAAAGCGTAGACGATTTTCATATTTTTAAATTATATAAGCTTTCCAGATAAAAAACAGCCCTTTTAAGAGGTTCTCTGTTTTCGCCTCCAATATTTATATATTTCTCCTACCCATAAAACCAAAGAAGAAAGCAGTATTATCATTAACAATTCTGGAACAGATAAAAGACCGAAGCCGAACTTTTTCGATATTTCTCCGATAAAAAGAGCGACTAATACTAATGAAAAAGAAGCTATCATTCCGCCGACTATGAATTTATTTGAAAAGAAACCTATTTTAAAAATCGACTGGGAAAGAGACCTCATATTAAAAACATTAAACAATTGAGTAATAGCCATTACGGCAAAGGCTCCGGCTCTCGCTTTTTCCAAAGACTCACCGTTTAAAAACAAATTAAATATGAAAATAGTAAGAACAACCATAATGAAAATCATTAAAGCCAAAAACGGCAGAACGTCCTTTGATAAAATATTTTCTTCTTTTTTCCTCGGCGGCTTTTTCAAAACATCTTCGTGGCGGGGTTCGCAAGCCAAAGAAACGTCAGCAAAGCCGTCAGTTACCAAATTCATAAAAATAATGGTGGCAGGCAGCATAATCAAAATGGTCTCGCCCCAAAGATAAACGCCGACAATCAAAGATATTATTAAAGTTGCGATTTCAGCGAGATTGGTAGTGATCAAAAATAAGCTGGCCTGCTTAATATTGGTAAAAACCGTTCTGCCTTCTTCAACGGCATTGATTATAGAAGTGAAATTATCGTCAACTAAAACCATGGAACTGCTTTCTCTGGCAACATCAGTGCCGATTTGGCCCATGGCAATGCCGATATCCGCTTTTTTAAGAGCTGGAGCGTCGTTAACTCCGTCGCCGGTCATAGCTACGATATTTCCCTGCTTTTGCAAACTTTCCAAGATTTTTAATTTCATTTGCGGGGTTAATCTGGCAAAAATAGAAACGTGCTTTACAATCTCTGCAAACTCTTTATCATTCATTCCTTCTAATTCTTTTTGAGTTAAAACCAAAGGATATTTATCTTCTTTTTTTTCTTCAATCAAGCCGATTTCTTTGGCAATTGCCAGAGCTGTTTCTTTATGGTCGCCTGTTTTCATAATCACCCTGATGCCTGCTGTTTTTGCTTTAGCAACAGCTTCTTTTGCTTCTGGCCGAGGAGGATCTTTCATTCCGACAACTCCAACAAAAGTTAAATTTTTAACCATATCTTCAGTCAGTTTTTCTGTTTTTAAGGGCACTTTTTTGTAGGCCAAAGCAATGACTCTTAATCCTTTCCTAGCCAAGCTTTCCGCTCTTTTTAGAATCTCCTCTTTGTTTTTAGCTGTTATCTTTTTTTCTTTTTCAGCAAGTCCGAAAGAAGAAAGCTCCAGCACGATTTCCGGGGCGCCAATCGCATAAATTTCTTTTTTCTTTGTTTCTGCGTCCATCAAAAGCGCAGAACCGTATTTTAATATTGAACTGAAAGGCAATTCATCAATCTTTTTTTCTTTTTGCAGTAAAACTTCTTTTTTAATTCCGGCCTTTCCAGCTAAAACAACAAGAGCGCCTTCGGTCGGATCGCCGATGATTCTGTAGTTCTCCTTTTTAATATCTTCCTTCACTAGTCTGGCGCTGTTGCAAAGGCAAGCAATATGCAAAAGCTTTTGCAGCTGGGAATTTTCCAAAGGGAAGAAAACCTGCTCTTTTTGGATGAATTCCCCTTTCGGATTCCAGCCGTCTCCGGAAACCGTAATATCTTCTTGATCAAGTAGAATAAGCTTTTCTGAATCCATTGTGTTTTTGGTCAAGGTTCCGGTTTTGTCAGTGGCAATAATATTTACCACGCCAAGGGTTTCTGTGGCTTGCAGATCCCTAATAATGGCATTTCTTTTTGCCATTCTGTTGGCTCCTATAGCCAGAACTATTATTAAGACAGCTGGCAGTCCTTCGGGAATTGCCGAAACAAGGGCAGCCACAGCAAAGCGAAAGGCATTTTCCAGTCCGAGTCGGCCGATAAACAATTCAACCAGCAAAAGCACAAAAACACAGCCAAAAGCAATCAATGCCATTTTCTTGGCCAGCAAATCAGTCTTTATCTTAAAGTGGGTCTTTGAGATTTTAATATCTTCCAAGCTTTCAGCGATCTGGCCCAAAGCTGTTTTAGCTCCAGCAGCAACAATTGCTGCTTTTGCTTGTCCGGCCACAACAAAGGTTCCCATCCAGACCATGTTTTTTTGGTCAGCCAAAGGCGTTTTTTCGGGCAGCGTTTTAAGTATTTTGTTTGCTGACAATGATTCGCCTGTTAAAGCAGATTCCATTGTTCTAAAATTCTTTAATTCCAATAATCTGGCATCAGCTGGAATCCTATCCCCTTCTCTTAATAAAATAATATCTCCGGGAACCAATTCTCTTGCCGGAATTTTCAATAATGCTCCCTCTCTGACCACTGTGGCAAAATGAACGACCATCCTTTTCAAGGCTCTGATAGCTTTTTCTGCCCTATATTCTTGTGTGAAACCAACCAGGGCGTTAAACAGAAGGACAGCCAGGATTATGTAAACGTCAAACATGTGCCCGGTCCAAAGAGAAAAAAGAGCAGCTCCCACAAGGATATACACCATCCAGGAATGGAATTGTTTTAAAAAAATAAAAGCCGGATGTACGGCTTTTTTTTCAGGTATTTCATTGGTTCCGAACTTCTCCAAACGGTTCTTTGCCTCTTCTAAAGATAAACCTTCAGGATAAGAAGAAAGCTCTTCAAATATCTTCTTTATTGATTTGGAATGAAAAAGATTGTTTTCCATAGTTGGCGGCCCCAACCGGATTTGAACCGGTGTTACCAGGATGAGAACCTGGCGTCCTAGGCCACTAGACGATAGGGCCAAATTATCTTATTTTATCAGAAAATATGCTTTTGTCTAATAGAAAGTCCTCCCGTATAAGGAGGACTACGAAGAGAATTACCTGAAAAAAATTAGCTTGGTCTATTCTATAGTTGGACAACATAGGTGCCTTTAAGTTTGAGCCGATTGAGCAGGCGGTCGGCCCCTTCTCCTGTGTGACAAAAGCACGATCTAAGCCTTCCTTTTCCATTCCTCTTAAAATGGTGTAGTGCGCCACAACTACATCGTACCCAGGCAGCATCAGCAGAAACTTCTTTTCCGCATTTACATAACAGCTTTGGATTATTTGTTTTCGACAATTTCTCTCCCTCTTACAATATATTTTAGTTTACTGGAAACGCTGTACCAACGTCTAAAAAAAGAACGCACCAAAGAGCTATCTATTACGACGAAATCATATCATAAATATAACAGATGTCAATATCACTTTTTCAGTGACTGCGATATCTCAACTAAGTTTAAACCAAAGACCGTACCAACGCAAACAGCTGCCAGAATAGGATAAATCTGCTTCTTATTGTCTTCAAGACTCATACCAGCAAAAGAAGCTGTCCAAAAAGGGACAAAACTACCATTATAATTGACCTTAAAATTGATGCCGCCGTTCAGTTTAACGTCAGAAGCGAAAACGTCGTTCTTTTCGTCAAGCCCGAACTTTAAAGTTTCATTAACCGCTTTTATTTTTTCATCTTCCACTAGAATCGGCATTTTAGAGTGTTTTATAAAAAATGAAAGTTTATTAATATCCTTTTCCTCTGTCTCAAATATGAAAATATCTTTGCCTATCTTAAAATGCTGGTTTAAAACCCGCAAAATCATTTCTTTTGTTTCTTTCTTTTTCTGGCCAGTAATAATAACCACCTTTGGCCTTAAAAAGAAAAACTTAATTTTACTTAAAATATCATTCATGGTCTGAAGGTATTTGGTAATAATCGAGAATAGATTTTGCCAGTTCGCGGAAAATAGGCGCAGCTGAATACTCTGCTGTATTAGCTTTAGGATTGTTCAGTTTGACCAAGATAAGGAACTGCGGGTCAAAAGCAGGGGCAAAACCGACAAAACTCTGCCAGGTTTTATCCGAATACCCTCTTTTATCCATGCCCAAGGCAGCAAATGATATCTGAGCTGTTCCTGTTTTGCCGGCAACATAATATCCCGGTATGCCAGCTGACTTAGAATAACCATTCTCCACTACGCTGACCAGCATAGCTACCAATTGATTAGCTGTTTTAGCTGAAACAACCGGCTCTTCTGATATTATCGGATTGATTTCTAAAACCTGGTTTTTAGCTACGATCTGCTTTACGACAAAAGGCCTTGCCATTTTCCCTTCGTTGGCAATAGCGCTGTAAGCTTTGACCAGTTGGATAGGCGTCATTTCAATACCCTGTCCGAAAGAAACTGTGGCAAAGTTTATCTCATAGCCCTTTTTAAATTCCTTGTTTTCTGAATATACTTCATCAAGATCAATGCCTGTCGGTTTAAAAAATGAGAACTTTTCAATGTATTTCAGAAAAAGACTGTTGCCCAGCTGTCTTTGGACAAAAACAGCTCCTGTATTAATGGATTTCTCTAAAACCTCAATTATTGATCTTTCTCCCCAGACCCTGTTGCCGTAGTTGTATATGATATACCCCCCTATTTTTACAGAACCAGTATCAATATAAGTGGTTTCGGGAGTGACTTTCTCTTCTTCTAAAGCTGAAGCCACGGTAATTGGTTTAAAAACGGAACCTGGTTCAAAAATCTCCTGAGTAACTCCGTTCTTAAAAATATTAAAATCAGAAACCAATGAATATTGATTAGGATTGAAATTCGGGAAATTAGCCATGGCCAGAATTTCTCCGGAATTGGGGTTGATGACAATGATCTCCCCTCCCTCAATATCCAAATCTTCTTTTGCTTTAGCTAAAAGCTCTTCAGCCTTGAATTGAATGAAATAATCAACCGTCAAAACAAGGTTGCTTCCCCGCTGATTCCTTTTGCCCTTTAAAGCGTCGTTGTAATACTCTTCTATGCCGTATTGGCCATCAAGATCGTTGTCTAGGAAGCCTGCCAGCTGGGAAGCGAAAGCTTCTTGGGGATAGTATCTGCCTGTTTCCTTGCCCAAATATATCCCCTTCAAGTCCAAGTCTTTTATCTTTTGGCTTTCCTCCTCGCTTATCTTCTTTTTAATTAATTCATAAACGCTATCTTTTTCCAGTTTTTGTAAAACAGCTTCTTTGTCCAAAGAAAGAGCTTCAGCTAGCTTTCCAGCTGTTTCTTCTTTTTTGCCAGACATTTCAGCTGGCGAAGCAAAGACCAAAGGCCAATCCATGTTTATAGCTAGAGGTTCGCCGTTCCTGAAAAATATTTCTCCCCTTTCTCCGACAATCTGCTCTTCAATATTAAACATGCCCTGGGCCAAAGCCTTGTAATAATCGCCTTTTACGATCTGGATATAAAAAAGCTTGCCCAAAATGGCCATGCCGAAAACAAAGAATACTACCAAGATAAGATTAATTCTCCAGGAAGGCATAATCTGTTACTTTGCCAAAGCCGTGCTTTCCAAAACTCGGATATATTCTATTTTGCCAGCCCTTTCAAAGTTTTGAACGTAGTTTCCCATATTCTGCAGAGAACCAGCTTTGGTTAAATTGATTTCTAGAAACTTGTTTTCTTCGGAAAGCTGGCTTATCCTCTTTTCATACTGATTGGCAGCAAAAACCTCAGAAGTATAGGCATTAAGCAGATAAATCGAACTGATTAAAAGCGAGAACATGGCTGTTAAAACGACCAGCCAAACAAGCTTCAAGCTCAATTTCATCTTAAATCCAACCAAGGGTATGGAAATAGGCATATTGGAGACTAAAGAATATTTGTTCATATTTTGATTGCCACTCTCAACTTGCTTGAGCGAGAGCTGGGATTAATTTTTATCTCTTTAAAACTTGGAACGACCGGCTTTTTAGTGATTATTTTTAATACGTTTTCTTTTGCTTTGTCTTTGAAAAAGTTTTTAACCATTCTGTCTTCCAAAGAATGGAATGAAATGACGACTATCTTTCCTCCAGCATCAAGAATATCTGCTGCCTGGGAAAGTCCTTTTGCCACATTGTCCAGTTCGCCATTAACAGCGATTCTCAAAGCCTGGAAAGTCCTCGTGGCAAAATGGATTTTCGGATATTGATATTTTGTTGGAACAGCTTTTTTAATGACCTTGACCAGTTGGAAAGTTGTTTTAATTTGCAAAACCCTTCTTTCTTTAATAATCTGTCTGGCTATTTGTCCGGCGAATTTCTCTTCTGAAAATTCTTTTAGGATTCTTTCAATCTCCGGCTCAGACCAAAAATTGATTAGCTTTTCAGCAGTCAAAGGATTTTTCAAATCATATCTCATGTCCAAAGGCTCGTTTTTCAAGAAGCTGAATCCCCTGCCCGATTCCTTAAGATGCCAGCTTGACATGCCCAGGTCAAAGAGAATTCCTTTGATTGATTTAAAGTTTTCTTTTTTAACGATTTCTTTTAAATGAGCGAAGTTATCGTTAACTAATATCAATCTGTCTTTCAGTTTTGCTTTTAGCTGGCTGATGGCTTGCTGGTCCCAATCTATGCCCAACAATTTTCCTTGGGGCGCTATTTTTTCCAGAATTACCATGGCGTGGCCTGCGCCGCCTATTGTGCAGTCAATAAAATTCTCGTTTGGCTTGGGGTCAAGGTTTTCAAGAACTTCTTTTTGGAGAACCGGTATGTGAATCATTGTTTTAAACTCCCAGTTCTTTAAGGCGCTCTGCGATGTCGCCCGCTGCCATTTCCGTCTTCTTTTTGTATTTTTGGAATTCCAGATCGTCCCAAATTTCGATTCTGTCATAAAGGCCGATAAAAACAATTTTCTTTTTCAAGCCTGAATAGTTTTTTAAATAATCTGGAATCAAAATCCTTCCCAAGTTGTCAAACTTTACTTCCATGGCTCCTCCCAGCATCAATCTGGCAAATCCCCTGGCATCGCTTTGGGCCAAAGGCAATTGCGATATTTTCTTTGCCAGCTTTGACCAGGCTGTTAAAGGATAAAGAAATAAACAATTATCCAGTCCCCTGGTAATAACTGCTTTCTTGCCCAAAAGCTGTCTGAATTTTGATGGAACAGCCAGTCTTTTCTTCTCATCTATTGAATATGTATATTCTCCTGAAAACATAGTTATCCACAGAAGTGGTCAGTTATCTACATACTTTTCCACAATTACCCACTTCTATTCCATTATTATCCACTAGCTCTTACAAGTCAACCACAATGTTCCATCTGATGAACAACCAGAAATATGAGTAAAATAAGGGAATTGCTTCATGTTTTTCCACAAATAATCCACAGCCCCAAAATAAAAACAGCCAAAAGGCTGTATATATGTAAAACTACCCTATTTCACAAATACCTATTTTTTGACCAAACTGAAGTCTTCGGGATTAATTTCTATTTTGCTTCCCCTTTGTATTCGGCCCGACAAAATGGCTGAGGCCAAAACATTCTCCACTTTGTCCTGAATGGTTCTTCTTAGTTCCCTGGCACCGAAAGTCGGATTATAACCCAATTCAATTAGCCTTTCTTTAAGAGGCCCAGTAATGACAAGTTCAATTTCTTTTACTTTCAGGTTTTTCTGCAGTTTCTTCAGCATCAAATCAGCAATGTCCAAAAGGTTTTCCTTGGATAAGGGCTTGAAAACAACTACTGCATCAAAACGATTGATAAACTCAGGACGGAACTGGCCTTCGCCAAAAAGATAATCAAGGATTTTTTGCTTTACTGTCTGCCAGTCCATCTTTTCCTGCAATGCTTTTAATATTATCTGATAACCGGCATTGGAAGTAGCAATAATGATTGAGTTCTTAAAATCAACTTTTCTGCCCAGTCCGTCTGTCAAATGTCCCTCGTCCAGCACCTGCAAAAATAGATTCAGAACATTAGGATGGGCTTTTTCTATTTCATCGAGCAGTATAAGGGAAAAAGGCCTTTCTCTTATTTTGGTAGTTAATAATCCTTCCTGGCCGGCTGAACCGATTAATCTTGGAATATCTGTAACGCTCTGGAACTCTGACATATCAAGCCTGATCATTTTCTCCTCTGACCCAAAATAGATTTCAGCTAAAGCTTTGGAAGTTTCTGTTTTGCCGACGCCTGTTGGTCCGAAAAACAGAAATGTGCCCATTGGTCCTGACCTAACACTGATTTCTGACCTGGCTCTTCTTAAGGCAGTGGAAACTTCTTTGACTGCTTCTTCCTGATTGATAATTCTCTGATGGATCAAGCTTTCCAAATTGAGAAGAATCTGCTTTTCTTCTTTCTCTATCTCGCCTACCGGAATCTGGGTTTTTTCAAAGACAATGGCTGCTATATGCTTTGGCAAAAGTATTTTATCTTTTGTCTGGCTAAGATAGACTATCGCCTCATCTAACAACTCCATTGCTTTTTCCGGAAAAGGATTAGCTGGCAAATACTTTGAACAGTAAACAATAATATCCCTGAGAGCTGGATGAGAAACAAACTTATTGCTTTTGAATTCCAACCTCAAAGCCAAATCTTCCAAAAGCATCAAGGTTTCTTCTTCGGAAACTTCGGAAACCTCCACTTTCTCAAATAAAGATAAAATGGAAGAATTCTGCTCAATGCTTTTATGCAATCCTTCAAAAGTGGTAATAGCTATAATCTGGAAAGCGGGATGAATCAAATAAGAAGAGATTACGCCTGAAATATCTATCACTCCGGGTTTGGAAACTCCTCCGACAAAATTATGGAAATCATCAATAACCAAAACAACATTGCCAGCCTCAAGCACTTCCCTGAAAATATTGTCTAGTGTCGCTTCCACTTCTTCTGAAGACTGCACTTGAGCTAAAAGGCTGTTCAAATCCAGCTGAACAAACCTTTTGTAGTTCACCGCCCCCATGCTTTCTGCAAAAGCGCTTCTCTTGGCCATTTCGTAAATCATGCTTTTTCTGCCCGAACCCGATTCCCCGACTATCAAAACATTGTTCATTTCCCAACGGGCCAATATTCTTTCCATGGCAGCAATCTCCTTCTTATGGCCGATGGTTTCCGGAAATCCCCTTTTTCTCATCATTTCCGATAAATCAATCGAAAAACGGTCCAAGGTTATCGTATATCCTGATGTCCACTGCTTTGCCATAGAACCTTTTTTGACCAGATTCTTCCATTCCCAGAACCTTTTTGACTCTTTTATCTTTGTCTGCAAATTCTCTAACCACCAAGCCAAATCCTCGATACATTGAACCTTTAGCTTGTTATCAATTAAGATATTTTTAAAAACAGGATCGTATTCAGCCAAAGCAGTCATAAGATCGCCTGTTTCAATGTTAGTGTGGCCTTTCTTTTGAGCTACTTTTAAAGCTTTGACAATGGTTTCTTTAAAATCTTCAGAAAAGTCAGGTTTTGAAGATCCTTTGCCGGATTGTTCGGAAATAACATTCTTAAGATAATTCTTTATCTGTTTTATACTCAAAAGCGCTCTCAAAAATATAAAATTTGCTTCTCGATTGCCAGAAAGCAGAAAATAGAAAAGCAAGGTTGAATTCACCTCAACAAGCTTCTTTCTCCTGGCGAAATTAATGGAATCTAAAACAACTCTGGCTGCTTCAAAACTTAAAAAATCAGCCAGATTATATCCCTCCGAACTTTCACGCTTTGAAAGAGAAGGATTTTTAACTTTTGAATTTAAAAAAGATACCAGTATCCGACAGATTAAAAATAAACTGAGAGAAATTATCGAAAATCCTAAGGCCAAAGACTGGCTTTCCATGCTCCAGTTATCAGTCAGAAAACCATAAAGAAAAAGAGGAAAAAGAATAATGAAAGCGATCAAAAACAGCTTGCCAAAAATACTGGCCAATTTGAAAACAGGATTTCTGGCCCATTTTATTGCCCGGTAAATTGCCGTTTTTTTTAAATTAAAATTGAATTCTTCTGCCATTTTAAAATATGACTTTAATGCCGAAAGCTAATCCGAAAATCAAAAGGGCAGGCAAAATAAGCCAGCCCCAAAAAACAATCAAGCCAAGACCAATAATAAATATTTCCGTTATTAAACCGAACACTATTAAAAAGCTTCTGACGATTATTCCCAAGACACGGGAAAGCAAATTAGAAAGGAAAACCTCAATGTATCTTTTAATATTGAATCCTCTGCCGTAAGACCAGCTGTACCTTCTCCAGGGCGAAAAGAATGTTTTTAAAAGCAAAACAACTGAAAAATAATTGAAATTAAAAAAAAGGAAATTCCTCCAAGCTTTTAAAATGCCTTTGGGAACGTCAAAAAAATGCCAACAAAGCCATTGAATGACAATATTTTGCCTTATATGAACGTTAACACCTTCCATTGAATGTTATTGCTTAATCAGTTTTATACCCAAATTTGAAATCTGGCCTCCACCGAAAATTAGAATAAAAGCCAGTATTGACCAGGCAGCCAAATTCATAATCCTGGCTATAAACCCAGCAGGTAAAGTATTTTGCAGCTGCTGGCTGACCATTTCCTGAATCTGAGCCTGCATGTCTAAACCGCCCAAGGACTGCAAAGCGGTTCCTGCTTCTGACTGAAAGAGTTCTGGCACCTCGGCTTTAACAGTAAAGATATTGTATGAATACACCAAAGTCCAGACAATAACAGCCAAACCTGCAATTAACAAAATCCAGCCGAATATTTTTGCGTAATTCATATAATTGAGCTTAATTCTTTTAAAGTGTCTTCCGGAATAATCGGCCTTTTATCAGCTGGCGTTCTTCCGGGGTAACGCCAGGCGGAAATTATCTTAATGCCTTTCGGCCTTTTTAAGATAACATACATTGTCCAGGCCTCGCTCGGATGCTTCTTAGTGCCGGTAATCTGCATGGCAGCAATGGTGTCCGGAGCTATTCCCTCTTCTATCCTGTTGGGTTTGCGGAAAATACTCAAAACTCTTTTCTCTGAAAACCGGTACTGCCTTAATTTATTTTTAGAATGCTGCGTCCAAAAGATCTTCTCTCTATCGTTACTAATTAATTTCATAGGTGATGGAAACCTGCACTTCTATTTTATTCTCCCCTGTTTCAACCTGCGGCGTAGCTGGCGCGACACCTCCTCCCCCTATTCCCAAAGCAGATTCCTTCAGATTAACATAGTAAGGAATAGCTGTGCTTTCATTAAAACTGCTGATTCTGACCAATTTGACTCCCAATTGTTTGGCCAATTCTTCTGCTTTTGCCTTTGCTTTGCTAATTGCTTCTTCCCTGGCCTGTTTTTTCAATGCATCCTGTTCATCAACTGTAAACTGCAGATCACTGACTTCATTGGCACCGACAGAAGTGCCGCCTTCAACGATAACGCCGATTTTGTCCAAATCCCTGATTTTCACTTCCAGAGTCTGACGCAGATCATATCCCACCAAAACTCTTTTGCCTGAAGGGAAATAAGTGCTTCTGTCATACCACTCATAACGTGGCGAAATATTGAAAGCAGTTGTTTTCAAATCATTTTCTTCCACCCCCTGCTCTTTTATGAAAGAAATCACATCGTTCATTTTCTTTGTGTTTTCTTCCATTGCTTTGGCTACTGTTTTTTCTTCAGTAACCACTGAAAAAGACACTAAAGCCAAGTCTGGCTTGGTGTAAATTGTCCCTGTTTCAGAAACAGTGATAGTATTTTCCGTTTCTTCCAGCTTGTTCTTAACATCAAGGGCAAACGAAGCGATCAGAACGATTAACAAAAGTCCTGTTATTAAAGCTAATACGTTTTTAACTCCTTCTTTTAAATTGCACATATTTTAAAAATTAATAGTTATCTCCGACCTTTCAATATTTTACCATATCCAAAAACAAAAAGCACGGCGTTATAATTAGATGATTCACCGTGCCTCCTCATTCGGGAATGTAGATTTGCTTTCTGTTTCTGCAAGCCATATGCTTATTTTCCAGAAGGCATAGGCCATGTTGAAGGCGTTTCGCGATTCCACCCGGTTCATTTCCCCAAGCTCTGTGAAAAGTCGAAATACCTCTTTCCCGTGAAAAACTGGACCATTCTTTGTGACAACGAATTCAATGACCCTTTCAGTGCCACCATCTTCGTTTAGAAATGGTACAAAAATGGCCTGGTTATCTATTTCCCCGAATTGAGGTGTTTTTATTTCTGCTAATTTCAATCTACACCTCCTTCTGACTAAATTATACCAAGAAAATTTATAAAAGTCAATAGCGGGTATAAAAAAGAAGAGCTGGCACTAGTGCGCCAGCCCATAGGGGTGGTACTTATTCAGTTGTCGCTTATTGCTTCTTCTGATTTTTCGCTTGTTGGCAGGAAGCACAAAGAACCATCAGGGGACTTACTAGTAGGTCGCTTATCGCTATATCACCATTGCATCCTGGACACACGGCATTAAATCTGAACTCCCTTACATCCTCCAGCCGTAAAATCACTTGCTTGAACGCTTTGACAAACGTTTTTCCGCAGGCATCGATTACTGCAAGGTCCTGGGCAACTTCAGTACCATTACCAATCTTTTCATAGGTGTCCTTGGCCGCCAGAGTGTTCTCTGATTTTTTTTTCAAACGAATCACTTCTTCTTCAAGCACATCCCTCCTGTCTGCGAGAATTTGAATGAGTTTTTTACGATCGCTTTCAGCTAGCATTCATAACCCTTCCTTATCTAATTAATTTTTGGGCGAAAGAACAAAAAAAAGAACTAATATTCGATACGTACCCCCTTTTTTTATTTTGTTATTTCCGTATTATATACACTACTATAATTTCAAAGAAAAGTCAAGCCTTATGGCTGTAATATATCCTCTGTCCTGCCATCAATTGAAATTATAACATTATCCACCGTATCAAACTGTTTTAAAGTCTCCGTTATCTCAGCCCGAATAGCAGTAACCCTGCAGGAACCACCAACCTGAAATTCCAGCTGTTCGTCAAAATCAACCTTAGCTGTTCCTTCCTCAATCGTTAAACTCTGTATTTTTACTCCTTTATTGATATTGCTAAAAAACTCTTCTTTCTCTTCTTCTGCTGTCGGCCCTTTTAAAAGCTCTTCTAGGGCTGCTCTGGCAATACCTTCAGTTTGAACAATCACTCTTTCTGTCGGAAAAACTTTATTACAATCAGCCTCAGTATTTAATTTAGAATTTCCAAAAAACACTTTTACGGTCGTTGTAGCTTCTGTCTGCTCTTCTGGCACAGTGCTTGTAGCAACTTCCTCAGTCGTTGAAGTAGCTTCTTCTGTAGTAACTGTTTCTATTGGAGCAACTTTCTGGACTATGAAATAGCCGACAAAACCAATCAAAATAATAATTAAAAGAATAAATAAGTTATTCATATTATTTAAAATCTACCGCTCTCTGAAGCCATTCTCCATATTGGCAGTCCTGGCTGTGAGGAGGCGGCGCCTCTCTTTTTAAAACAGCCACTGCTTCCTTAAATAATTGGGGAATGTCAGAAGGATCAGTGGCTATTTCCTGGAGTTCCTTTCTAAAGGGCAATCTGTCGTTGAAACCGTTATTTTTATCAACTATATAAAAAGCCAAATACCCTTTCCTGGTTGTCGGAAATCCGTTTTTCTCCAAAAGATAGGTATATATGTCCATTTGTATTTGGAAGCGGTCATACACCCTAGCTACGGTACTGCCGGTTGATTTGTAATCCAAAACAGCCAGTTTGCCGTCGGGAAATTCCAAAATATCGTCAACCGCGCCAAACATCGTTGCTCCTAATTCTTCATCAAAATATCTGATTCCGCTGAAATTATTCCTCCATTGGTTTAAAAGCTCCTGGTTTGAAAAAAGCTTAGCCGGAATATTGTGGGCCACGAGTAAGGGATGCTGTTCCCCCTTTTTCCGGTAGCTGTCAAACTCTTCTTTCAAAAGCAAATCAACAGCTGCATTCAAGGCATAAGGATATGGCTGGGGCCTTTTGATGCCCATTTTCTTGTCCAGCCAAAAGCAGCAAGGACATTCCAAATACAGATTCAAAGAGCTGGGAGATAATTTTATAGGTTTGTTGTTCATTTTATTTTAAGAATCTTGTATTCTTTTTCTCCCCCGGGAGTGTTAATTTTCATTGTCTCGCCTTCTTGTTTGTTCAATATCGCTTCGCCCAAAGGAGACAAAAAAGAAATCCTGTTGTTTAAAACGTCAGCTTCTTCCGGTCCGACAATCTGGAATTCTTCTTTTCCTTCTTTTGACTTCAAAGAAACGAAAGAGCCTATCTGCACTTTGTTGCTTTTTTCCTTTTCGATAATCTTTACTTGGACGATTGTTTCTTTTAATTCCTTAATTCTTCTTTCGACAAACTCCTGTTCATCTCTGGCTGCGTCATAACCGGCATTCTCGCTCAAATCTCCCTGAGAAACAGCCTGTCTCAATCTTTCTGCAACTTCTTTTCTTTTTTCCTTTTCCAAATATTCCAATTCTTTTTTCAACTTTGCCAGGCCGTCTGAGGTCAAGTATTTTGTCATAGAATTAATTGAGCAGCCAAATGGAAAGGTTTAAAACCGAAGCGAAACTAACCCACAAAAGATAAGGAATGAAAAGGAAACCAGCTGTCTTGCGAATCCTGAAAAACTTTACGGTAATTACCAATATGAAAATCCACAAAACAACAATCTCAATAAAAGCCAATCCAGGATTCCTTAAGCCAAAGAATATGATTGACCAGCAAGCATTTAATATAAGATGAATTCCATAAATCTTTAAAGCAGAATTCCTAACAGTTAAATTATCTCTTTTTTGCCAGATTAAAAAAGCAGCTATGCCCATTAAGGTATAGAGAGTGAGCCAGGCAGGGGCAAAAAGCCAGTTTGGCGGGGCGAAAACAGGCTTTTCAAGAAAAACATACCAGTTCTGGATACTGGCAGTGGTAAAAATAGAGCCGACTATTCCTGCTAATTGGGCAACTAAGATTGAAATAATCAACTGCGATAAATTACGAAAGTTCATTTTTATTATAAATTTATTATGTAATTATTAATAAACGTTTCTGTTGCCTGGACAGTCTCTTTTTTTAATTTAGAATTACTTTCAGCCACCCAGACGGCAAAATTGTAAAGTTCTTTGTTATCAACTTTAAGCCATTTTTTGTTTTTGTAAAGAAAATAAAACAGAGTTGTCATAGCAATCCTTTTATTACCATTTTGAAAAGGATGGTTTTTTATCATTAAATAAAAAAGGATTGCCGCTTTCCCAATAATTCCTTTATAGAAATTATTGCCGCTGAATTTCTGAAATGGGACAAAAAGACAACTTTCTAAAATGTTTGGAAAACGAGTTATAAAATCAGGAATTGGTTCGCTATAACTCATTAATTCTTTGGCTAATCTAAAAGCAGTATATTCAACTTCAGCGATTGAAATCGTTTTAATCATGTTGTTCCTAACAGTTTAAGAGTTTCTCCATATTCTTTTACGGTTTTCTTAACCGCTTTTTCAACCTCTATTTTTTGTTTTTTTGTTATCCCTTTTTCTAAAACTTCGCTTAGCTCTTTTTTATCAATAACAAAATTACGGCCAATTTTCATGGCTTTTATTTTTCCACTTTTTATTTTTTTATATACGGCAACGTGGCTAATTCCTAGAATTTTTGCCAATTCTGTTGTCGAAATAAAATCTTTGTTCTCCATAATCTATATTAACTGATATTTATAGGTTAATATATATTAACTTATATGTCAATAGTTAATATAAGCTTTTATTGAATTTCCAGAAGCTCAACTTCAAATATTAAAGTTGCGTTAGGCGGAATTACTCCTCCTGCTCCGGTTGAGCCATAAGCTAGTTCAGGAGCAATGGTTAATTTCCTTTTTTCTCCAACCTGCATTCCCAAAACTCCCTGTTCCCAGCCCTGGATGACCTGATTCGTTCCAAGAACAAAAACAAAAGGCTGTCCCCTATCCACGCTTGAATCAAACTTGGTTCCGTCCTCTAAAAATCCTGTGTAATCAACAGTGATTGTGTTATTGTCATCAGCTAATTTTCCTGCTCCCTCTTGCAAAACCTCTATCTTTAACTGGTTTTTAGCGCAGTCTCCCCGAAAAAAATCCCATTCATCGCACTGCGAATCATCGTTAAACAAACAAAATCCTCTTTGTCCGCTTTCAAATGTTTTAATTGATATTTGACCCCCCTGTTCTTCGCAGTAAACTGCTGCTGGATTAGCCAGGCCAACAGATCCGTTTTCTTCCATGATTTCTGTTTCTTCTGAGCCCATTTCTTGCTCTGTCCCCTTTTGGTAAAAACCGAAATAATACACTAGACCAATAATGATTAAAATTAAACCGATTATTAAAAGTTTGTTTTTCATATATTTTTATTTTACTTTATATTTTTATTATTTGCTATTTCCTTTTGATATTCAAAATAAGAATAGAAAAAGACAAAAACAACAAAACAAATCACCGGTATCATCACAAAATAAAAGGCATACTCAACAAAGAATATTCCCAGTAAAGCAATAACTGCTGAAATCTTAAATAATCTGCCCCCTATTTTATGAGTTTTGTCCCAAACCTGCTCGCTGCTCAATGTCCAAGGAGTCCTGATTCCGATAAACCAGTTTCTTTTTGCCTTTTCAACCAAAATGCCAGCATAATACAAAAGAACAGCTAAAGACGGAATCATCAAATAAGTCATGTTAAACCTGAATCCCAGATTCCAGAAAATGGTAAGCAGATAAATATATAATAAAAACAACAATAAGATAATAATGAATCCGTCAAAGTATCCTTTAAACTTTTTAATGTTTTCTTTAAAAGGATCTATCTTGGGAATGAAAAGAAAAAGCAAAGCAACCAATAAGGAGATAATCGGCATTAAGAAAGCAGCCCAGAACTTTGAAATGTATCCGTCAACCTGTCCTTTCTCATTCCAATGGGAAGCTGCTCTTTCCGGCATTTGAGGATAGAAATAAAAAGCAACGGCAAAAGACAGAATAATTATTAAAAAGATTATTATTTTAGTTTGTTTCATGTATTCATAATTTGTTCTTTTTATTGAAATATTTTTAAAAAATTTCAACAAAATCTATTCTATCAACTAAAACTTCTCCTAGCAAAGCAAAGGGAATGGCAACAAGCACTATAATGCCAACCACATGCTAGGTTATCGGCTCGTTGGTAACGATTTTAACAGTAATTAAATTTTCAACCACGCCAACAATTATTCCGAAAATCAAAAACTCCAAAAATACTTCTAATCTTTCCCACTTCATATTAAATAATTCTAACAAAGAAATACCTTGTCAACAACCGAAGATTGACAAAAACCGAATAGTTGGTATTATAAAATTGATCTTTGACAACTGAACAATGGTTAATTCTGAAAGCTCAACTACCATTTCTGCAAAAAATAAATAATATTACGAAAGGAGGTTATTATGAGTAAGCTTTCAGCTGCACAAATCTGGGAGGCTGCTTTAGGCGAACTACAGTTATCAGTCAATAAAGCAAGCTACGATACCTGGCTAAAAGACACAAAAGGCTTAAAGCATCAAGGAAGCTTGTTCGTTATTGAGGTCCCTACTATCTTTATTTCCGAATGGCTGCAATCGAGAATGTCTTCTCTCATCAAGCGAACTCTTGGCAATATTACTGGCCGAGATGACCTAGAAGTGCAGATTGTAATTGCCGGGAATGAGCTTGTCCCTGAAACGAAAGAACAGCAGGTTATACCCAAGCAGTTGGAACTACCAACCAGGCATACTTTTGAGACTTTCGTCGTAGGAGATTGCAATCGTTTTGCCTTTGAAATGGCTCGTGAAGTGGGAGGACAGTATAACCAAAAATCCAATCCACTCTATCTTTGTGGCGGATCAGGAACTGGAAAGACCCATCTGCTGCAAGCTATCTGCAAGCTGGCCAGAGCTAATGGATTCCAGGCGCTCCTTGTCAGCGCCGAAGGTCTTACCAATGCCTTCGTCAGATCAATTCAAAACAACAAAGTGGATGAATTTAACGAGATGATCAGATCGGCAGGTATGCTCTTGGTTGACGACGTTCAGTTCCTTGCCGGCAAGAAAAAAACTCAAGAAAATCTTCTCTACAGATTCAATGAGTTCTATGACAATGGTAAGCAGGTGGTCGTGGCCGGTGATGCCCCACAGCATGAGATGGACTTTTTGAACAAAAGCTTGCGTTCTCGCATGGAGGGTGGCACTACTGCACATCTCGACTTAGCTGACTATGAAACACGCCTAGCCATTCTCAGCTCCAAAATACCTGAGGAACCAAAGGTTCCGCGAGAAGTCATGGAGTTTATTTGCCGGCTAAATATCGATAATATACGCAAGCTGGAAGGCTGCCTTACCAGTGTGGTGAATTACTGCCGGCTGGTTACCAAGTCTGCACCCACGCTGGATGACGCTATCATTGCCCTGAAAAGTATGACATCCAGTCAAACTTGCAATAACCTGAATGCCAAGAAGATAATCGAAGCTGTGGCAATACATTTCGAGATTACTCCGACGGACATCAAAAGCCAGAAGAGGGATCAAAAAGTTGCCGATGCAAGACAAGTTGCCTGTTTCTTAATACGACATGCAACCCCAAATACTTGGGTGCAAATAGCCCGATCGGTCAACAGGGATCATTCAACAGTGATGCATGCCTGTAGCAAAGTGGAAAAGGACGACGACTTGTTGGAAAAGGCACGTCAGATACGAGCGCAATTATCAAGCGTTTGTTAGACAAGATCCCCCCCCCTAAATCCCCTGATGTAGCAATACTTCAGGGGCTTAATTTTTAAAAAACCGCTTCTTCCGCGGTTTGAGATTATTTCAATATTTCAAAGACTTTCTGCTTTGAAGAAAATCCGGAAATAAGATTAACGCACGAAGGAGAAACTTTAAAATAAACAGCTATTACTTTAATAATCGCCTTGTTCGCTTTACCGTCTCTAGGAGGTTCTATAACTGAAACAATGAAGTTTATCTCATCAATCTTTTCTATCTTTTCTTCTCTGGCTGACGGTTTTGCTCTAACGAATATTTTCATATTTTCTTTTTTTATCTGTTTCACCCCAGTTTCCCCCTCCGATACTTTTTACTGGAATAAACTAGACGGGGTTTTACAAATTGCATAGTCGGAAATTCAGGAAGCGTAGATACGTTCAATTTTTTTCGGATTAACCATTCGATTGCGCGAATTTCTCCCTGTTCAGTCGGCGTCACAAAAGAAATCGCATGGCCTTTTACACCAGCCCTGGCAGTTCTGCCTATCCTATGGACATAATCTTCCGCTTGTGAAGGCAAATCATAATTTATAACCAATTCTATTCCGATTACGTCAATCCCCCGCGCCATAATATCGGTTGCCACGAGCACGCGATATTTCCCGGTTTTAAAACCATCCAAAGCGCTTTTTCTCTGAGGAAAGGTGAGGTTTGAATGTATTTCTGCGGCCGAATAACCCATGTGCTTGATTGCCCGCGCGATACGACTGGCTCCGTATTTCGTTCTTGTAAATATAAGCGTTGATCCCGAATATTGGGCCAAAACCTTTTCGAGCAAACGCAGTTTTGCTTCCCTGGCGACAATAAAAATATCCTGAGAAACGCTGTCAACCGTTGTACCGGTCGGAGCTATTTCAACGCTGATCGGAAACTTCATATTCGCTGACGCAATGCCCATGATTTCCGGAGAAATGGTAGCTGAAAAAAGCATTGTTTGGCGCTCTCTCGGAACTGATCTTAAAACTTCTTTTATTTGCGGCAAAAATCCCATGTCCAGCATACGGTCAGCTTCGTCAAGAATCAAAATATTTACATTTTTAAGATTAACTGTTTTTTGATACAAATGGTCAATCAGACGTCCGGGTGTTGCTATAATAATGTGCGGGTTTCTCCGGATAGACACTATTTGAGGCTTAATGGGAACCCCGCCGATCAAAACTGCGGTTTTAAGACCGAGAGAGTTGCCGACTTTACGAAGTTCCGCATCGATTTGTATTGCCAGCTCTCGGGTCGGCAAAATCACCAATCCTGAACCCTTACTGCTTGCCAAACGCTGAATCATCGGAATACCAAAGGCAAGAGTTTTGCCCGTACCTGTTTGGGCGATACCCACTATATCCTTTCCCTGAATGGCAATGGGGATTGATTGGTATTGAATGGGGGTCGGCGTCACATAACGAATCCTTTTCAAAATCTCAAGAATCCCGGGAGCTATCCC
>JADHYE010000008.1 GCA_016782605.1 Candidatus Paceibacterota bacterium
ATGATAGGCCTTCTGCCCTTGACCGGAATTCCTTTGCCTTTTATCAGCTATGGAGGCTCAGCTCTGATCATGGTTTTGATTGCTTCAGGCATACTGTTAAATATATCTAAAAATACATGAAAATACTTTTTGCCGGCGGCGGTACGGCCGGACATATCATACCGATTGTCGCTATCGCCCGCGAACTGAGGAAAATCCGTCCGCAAAATAATTTAAAACTGTTCTTTATCGGACCGCAGGACGATTTCGGTTATGTTTTGCTTTCCCAGGAAAACATTAAAGTAAAAACTGTTTTTGCCGGAAAAATCAGAAGGTACTTGGATTGGAAAACAGCCCTGCAAAACTTCGTTGACGTTTGCATAAAAATTCCCATCGGCATCATTCAATCCTTTTTCCATATTTTCTTCATGTCTCCTGATTTGGTTTTTTCCAAAGGCGGGTTCGGATCTATTCCAGTGGTTATTGCCGCTAAAATGCTTTTCGTGCCGGTATTTCTGCACGAATCTGACGTTACTCCTGGAGCAGCCAATAAGTTTTTAAGCGACCTTACTTTCAAGATTTTCGTTTCCTTTCCGAAGACAGAGTATTTCCCCCGGGGAAAAATGGTTTTAGTGGGCAATCCGACCAGAAAAGAACTGATGGACAGCCCCAAAGAAGAAGCGAAAAAGTTTTTCAATTTAAATTCAAATAAGCCCGTCATTCTGATTCTGGGAGGTTCGCAGGGATCGCAAAGGATTAACGACGGCATTCTTGATATTCTGCCGCAGCTCTTAAAGGATTTTGAACTGATCCACCAGTGCGGCGAGAGCAACTACCAGACAACAAGGGCAGAATCAAAGGCGGTTATGAAAACAGAAGAAGAGCCCTTTTACCATCTTTTTCCTTTTTTAAAAGAGCCTGAACTGCGCCGGGCATATGCGGTAGCTGATTTGATTATTAGCCGGGCAGGCGCTGGCAGTATATTCGAAATTGCCGCTGTTGCCAAACCCTCAATCCTCATTCCTTTGTCAGAGGCCGCCCAGAACCACCAAATAAAAAACGCTTACTCTTACCAGGAGAACGGAGCCTGCCTAGTTATTGAAGAAAACAATTTCACTCCCAGCCTCTTTCTCGAAAAGTTAAAAACTCTTTTTACCAATCAGGAAAAATTGAAAAGAATGGCTGAAAAAGCGAAAGCCTTTTCCAAAATAGAAGCAGCCAAAACCATTGCCAATTATCTTAGCCAATACCTTAATAAATAATGATCAGCGAAGATTTCAAATTCATCAAGCCTGGCGAAGTAAGAACGAGAATAGCCCCTTCGCCCACAGGACATTTTCATATCGGTTCAGCCAGAACCGCTCTTTTCAATTATCTTTTTTCCAAGAAGCACGAGGGAATCTTTGTTTTGAGAATTGAAGATACGGACCAAGAAAGATCATCAGCTGAATTTGAAAAAGACATTATTGAAAGCTTGAAATGGCTCGGCCTTAATTGGGACGAAGGCCCGAATACAGAAGAAAAATACGGTCCTTACAGGCAGAGCCAGAGAACTGATATTTATAAAAAGTATATGGAAAAACTGATTGCAGAAGATAAAGCTTACTACTGCTTTTGTTCTGAACAGGATCTGGAAGCTGAAAGGCAATACCAGATGTCCCAGGGGTTAGCTCCTCATTATTCCGGCCAATGCGCCAATCTTGATAAAAAAACAGTAAAGAAATATTTAGACGAAGCAAAACCATCGATAATACGGTTCAGGATCGCTCAAAAAAAAGTTGCTTTTGAAGATTTGATACGAGGACACTTGGAATTCGACGCCTCTTTGATGGGGGATATGGTCATTGCTAAAAGCCTGGATTCGCCTTTATATAATTTCGCTGCGGTTATTGATGATTTTGAAATGAAAATCTCCCACATAATCAGGGGAGAAGACCACATTTCCAACACTCCAAAACAAATCCTGCTCCAGGAGGCTTTAGGATTTCCCCAGCCTTTGTACGCTCATCTGCCACTTATATTAGGAGAAGACAGGGCGAAAATGAGTAAAAGAGAAGGCTCTGCTTCAGTTCATGATTTCAGGAAAGAGGGCTATTTGCCCGAGGCCCTGATTAATTTCATGGCGTTTTTAGGCTGGAACCCGGGAGACGAAAGAGAAATATATTCTCTGCCTTCTTTAATCAAGGAATTCTCTTTGGAAAAAATCCAAAAAGGCGGAGCTATTTTTAATATTAAAAAGCTGGATTTCTTAAACGGCTTTTACATCAGACAACGCTCTCCTGAAAAACTGGCAGAATTATGCCTTCCTTATTTGGCTGCAGCCGGATTACCCATAAAAACTGAATCTGACGATCTGGTGAAAATCGCTTCACTCTACCAGGAAAGACTGAAAAAACTTTCTGAAATCGTTGAACTAGCTGACTTCTTTTTCAAAGACAAACTTGATTACGAGAAAGATATGCTAAAATGGAAAGAGATGTCAGACAAAGAAATAAAAGATTCTCTTGATAAAACTGAAAAGCTGCTGTCCAAAATAGGGGAGTGGCGCAAAGAAAGACTGGAAGAAGTTTTATTGGAAGAAGCTGAAAAAACAAACAATAGGGGAGCAGTACTTTGGCCTCTAAGAGTGGCGCTTACCGCTAAGGAAGCATCGGCCGGACCATTTGAAATAGCGGAAATCCTGGGAAAAGAAAAAACATTAAAAAGAATAAAAGAAGCTAAAGAGCTTTTCTAGAATGAAAAAGATAATCGTAACTTCAATATTAGTTTGCTTTCTCTTGCCCACTTTTTCTTTTGCCCAAAAGATGCCGGAAACCATGGAAGAAGCCGGACAATTCGGCGAAAAATTATTTGAGGAAAGCGAAAAGCAAATGCCGGGAATAGTTGAAAAAATGTGGAACGAAGACGTTCTGCCCATCTGGCAGAAAATGTGGAGCTGGCTTTCTTCATACATCAACTCAAAGATTATGAGCTGGTTCAGTCCGGAAGTCGAAAAAAGAAAAGAAATCTTCCAGGAAAACTTTCCTGAAGAAAAAGAGGAAATGAAACAGGAAGCGAAAAACGAAGCGTCCTCATTATGGAATAAATTTAAAGAACTAATAAAATAAAACTATGAAAGAAATTTTAGCCAAAGAAATTGCCAGCAAGCTGATGAATATAAAAGGGGAGTGCCGGGGCATTGCCATAAAGCAAGACGGTGAATACATTTTGAAAGAAAAAGGCAGGGAAGGCTTGAAAAAGGTGGAAAAAGAAATGGAAAAAGCAGGCTATCCTTTTAAATATTCTAAAATAAGCAACATGAAATTTTATCCGGCAGGATTAAGGGCTTTATCTTTGCTGGCCATTAAACAGGCTTTTGATTCCGACGATGAAGCTATCAGAAAGGTCTGCGCTTTCCAGCCGAAAACCTCTTTGGTTGTCAGGCTTTTTGCCAAATATTTTTTTTCCATTCCCAATATAATGAAAAAAACGCAGGATATGTGGGGAAAATACTGGAACTTTGGGAAGATGACTTTTGTTGAATATAATGAGAAAGAAGGCCGCGCTGTTTTAAGAGTAGAGGATATGGAATTGGATCCTGTTTGGTGCAGGTGCAATGAAGGATACTTAGCTTCTCTGGCTGAGCTGGTTTTACCCAAAAGAGGAAAAAAAATACAATGCAGGGAAACTAAATGCCCGTCCAAAGGCGATAAATACCACGAGTTTGTTATCACTTTCTGATTATTGTGCGACACTAAAAAATGACATAAGCCATTAGGGCAGGGAACCATGTAGTAGAATTTCAACCTGGAAACTCTAATGGTTTTTTGTTTTTTTTTGAGCTTGACAATATGTCTGTGAAAAATATATAATTAAAGTAGGAGATTAGCTTTATCGTATTTCAAAGAACAAGGAGGAAGCAAATCTCTTAAGAGAAAGATTCGGACATTAAGCTCCTATGTAAAGGATTAACAACACATAATCCTGGCGGAGCAAACACTTCAACCCAATCTCTCTCTTTCCCGAACAAAGTTCTTTTTAAACACGTTTGATGTTCTTTCTTACAATTATCTCGCCAATTATGATTGGCAAAAACTCCTATATTTAGCGAGTTATGGGACCCCTAATTTGTTCTCTGTGGGTCCCTTCGTTTTTTTATACAGAGATAAGTACTAAGGGGAGCATTTGACAGGCCTTTTGGGCTTGATATTATGAGTATGGTATACTTCGCATAATGATTCTTTATCGAAGTATAATAAAGGGGCTTAATAATCTATGAAAAAAAATACCAAACCTATAATTGAACATTTTAATGACTTTTTAGAGTATTTAGATATAGAACGAGGTTTAAGTAACAAAAGTCAGGAAACTTATAATAGATTTTTAAACAAGTTCTGTTCTTGGCTATCTGCTAATAACCTATCAAACCTAGCCCCCCACGAACTTACTGAAGAACATATAAGAAAATATAGAATATTCTTATCTCAAACTTTCAATAAAAATACAAAAGAACCGCTAAAAAGATCTACCCAAAATTATTATCTTATTGCTTTAAGGAATCTTTTAAACTATTTTACTGACCGCGACATATTATCTTTACCATCGGAAAAGATTAAATTAACCAAATCAAAGATTGACGAAAGAACTATTAAATTTCTTGCCCTCGACCAAATAAAAAAACTATTGGAAGCGCCAAAGACTTCTACAACTAGCGGCCTTAGAGACAAAGCTATTCTAGAAACTTTTTTTTCAACTGGCCTTCGTGTGGCTGAATTAGTAAGTTTAAATAGAGAACAATTAAAAATTACTCCCGAAATAAAAGATTTGGAGATTGTAGTTATCGGTAAAGGCAATAGAGCGCGTCCAGTTTATTTCTCAAAAAGAGCCATTAAATGGCTTGGGAATTATTTAAAAACAAGGAAAGATAAAGAAAGGGCGCTATTTATTAATTTTAAAGGGCCAAGAAATATGATAAAAAAACGTCTCTCTAGTCGTTCGATGGAAAATATTGTTAAAAAATATGCCATTTCAGCAGGCATCCCCAGCTTTACCACTTGCCACACAATTCGCCATTCTTTCGCTACTGATTTATTAAGCCAAGGGGTCGATTTAAGAACTATTCAAGAATTTCTGGGACACAAAAATATCGGTACTACTCAAATTTATGCTTCCGTTACATCAAAGAAACTCAGAGAAACCCACAGAAAATTTCATAGTTTAAATGAATAATAATTTTTAATTATAGGCCAGAATAAAACACCATTGCTATCTAAAGAATATCTTGCCGGCTTTATAAACGGCGAAGGATACATACACTAAAGAAGAAAAAATACATCAAAAATTACGCATTCTTAATAAACGTGGTTTATGAACATAACTAAAATCGTCAATGAAACCGGCTGTTTTGACCTGCAGTTCCGCAGAGATGTCAGACATAAAAGAACTAACTCTCCCATATACTACTCCTGGAAAGCGCAGTTTGTCATTGTCGGTTCTGTCGATAAAGAAGAGCTGTTGAGAGAGATAAAGGAAACCTTGGACTGTGGCCGGCTTCACTATATTACTGGAACCCAGATAAGATATTCTGTGCAAAATATTGACGAGCTTCACGATAAAATTGTCCCTTTCTTTAAAGAACATTCTTTTTCCGGAGACAAAAATAAGAATTTCGAGCTTTGGTCTGAAGCAATTGCCATTCTTTACCAAAATAAAGGCAAAGCTCTCAGCCAATGGCCTAAAGAGCTATTTGAACGATTAATCAAAATTCAGCAAGCAGCCCAGCAGTATAAAAGCAAAAAAAACAGGATTCCCAAGTGGATTCCTGTGGCTCAAGCTATTCTAGAACATCTCACAAAATAGCCATATTCCCCCCTTATTTTTAGGCTATAATAGGCCTTTTTAGCCCTATTATAGCTTATATAGTATAAATTATACCCTCCTTCCCTATTTACCCTTATTCCCTATTATTGTCGCACAATAAATTAGAAAGCTCTCCTCATAAGAAGAGAGCTTCTTTTTTGCTTTCTTTGCAGGTTATTGGTTCTATTTTCGTCGCAAGGCTAGTATTCTGGCAAGCGTGTGCTGCAGCACTAAATTTTCGTCTAGAATATGAATCGTAGGGAAACGACAACCTGTTATAGATGCTTCATCATGGGTTTTGAAAATTTTTATGATCAGCTCTCGAGATCCTTGTCCCCTGCTGTCAGTTTCACCAAGTAACCCAGGGTCAAACTCATCTCTCCAACCACATACTGGACAAAAAGCAGTATATCCTGAAGGAGAAATAACTTCTTTAATCTCCTGGGTCAAGCCCCCTTCTTGAAATAATTCCCCTACTCTTTTGCCAAGCTGGGTATTGGTGGTTTTCACAAATTCATGTCTCACCAACCGGCCATCACTTTCTGAAACCAAAATCAATTCTTTGCCAATACAGATAGCGATGTTTGCGCCACCCTTGCCCCAATAGTATCCTTTCAACCAAGCCTTACTCCACAAGGGCTGCAAAAGCCTTCTAGCCTTCAACAACAAATCATAGTTCATTTCAAACCTCCTTAAATATAAATGTCGCTGATAATAGTATACAAAAAATAAACAAAAAAATCAAGTTGTAAAACTTGACACTAACTCTTAAATAATAGTGTAATAAATATCAAATTAAAACGTCTTAATATTAAGAGAAAACTAATCCCGCTTGCGGGGTTGTACCCGCCCTACGGCGGGTTTTTCGTTTAGGCACCCATCCTTCTTTCTCTGTTTGAATAATCCTTAATTATCTTTTCAAATTCTTTCGGGTTAAAATCAGGAAAAAAAGTTTTTGTAAAATGAAACTGCGAGTAAGCTGTATCCCACATCATGAAACCGGCAGAAACGTGCGGATCGTTTTCGCAACCTGTTCTGATAAGCAGATCAACTGCCGGCAGATCTTTTGTCCAAAGATTTTCTTTAATTAAGCTTTTGCTGATTTTTATTTTTTTCTTCTGGTAAAGTTTAGATATTTTCTCAATGCAATCTCGCATTTCGTCAGTCCCGTCGTAAGCCAAAAGAAAAGTTAAAAAATAATCGTGGTAATTCTTTGTTGCTGTCAAAGACATTTCTATCGCTTCCTGGGTTTTCTTGGGTAAAATTTCTTTCCATCGGCCGATAACATTGATTTTCACTTTGTTCTTGTGGATTTCTTTATCTTTAGCTATTCTTTCAAAGTGTTCCGTATATAGCTTAAATAAAAAATCCACCTCTTTTTTAGGTCTTTTAGTCAGATTATCCCAAGAACCGGCCCAGAAAGTAATGTATGGAATTCCAAGCTCTTTGCCTTTCTCCAAGATCTTCTCAAACATTTTTATACCATGCTGGTGGCCTACCCAGGCCCTCAATCCCCTTTTCTGCGCCCAACGACGGTTACCGTCAGGAATAATGGATACATGTTTGGGAATATTTTTATCAGACATAATTTTAAAGTAAAAAATCGCTTTCAATTTTAATTCTTTTGGGCAGAATCCAAGGAAAATGGAATCCGAAAAAGTAAACCAGTTTTACGGCCAGTTTCGAAAAGATAATCCGCGGAATAAAAAAAACTTTTACTGCTCTAATATATTTTATAAAATCAGGGAAATTTTTCAAGAGTAAATCTGCAGCAATCAACCCCCAGACCACTCCCCCGCCAGACCAAGGCTTGCAAAGTCCGGCAGCGTCCCCGCAAAGAGTCACTTGTTTTTCAGAAGGAAAAAGAAAGCCCTGAGGGACAAGCGCCGATGTTATTCTTTCCAAATGAAGATTTTTTTTCTTTAAAAATTCTTCAAAAACATCTTTCGCTTCTTTCGAATTGCCGATTACGCCGTATTCAATTTCACTGCTCCTGGGAATCTTCCAGATGAAACCTTGATTTATCGGCCAAGTCTCAACAAAATCAGAGTCATCTTTTTTGGACGAAAACCCTTGAATAGCCAAACGAACGTCCAATTCTTTCGGACTCAAACTTTTTCTGACTGCAGAATTCGGACCGTCGCAACCGATAATTCTTTCAAATTCTTCTTTTAATTCAGGAACATCGGTTACATCATGCTTTAATATAATCTTTACGCCTGATTTCTCAGCCAAATCAGCTGCCAAGTTATCAAGTTCAAAATGGCTCATGACGAAAAACTTTTTGGAAAATAAAACTTTAACAGTTTTTTTCGGGAAATGAATCAAAACAGAATTAATCTGGCTTTGGATCAAATCCCTGCTTTGGGGAATAAAATCCAGAATCCTCTGGCTGAACAGCCCGGAACAAGCTTCCTTGCCTATTCTATCTCTCTTTTCAAAAACAACGACCTCATGGCCCTTTTTCGAAAGGCGCCTCGCTAAATAAAGTCCGTTGATGCCTGCTCCTACAACAGCTATTTTCATAAGTTTTAATCTGCCCGATACTCTATCTTAAGCGGTTCTTTGTCCTGCTGTTTGGCGGTTACATAGCCCAAAGCAAAAGAAAGCAAAGATACCAGAATAACGCCGACAACCAGAATTATATCGGCTTTATGGTCTTTGACAAAATCTTTCATCTTTGTTAATATCATCTTGTTAATTAAATTATATATATTATGGCAAAAACCAAAGCTGCAGGATCAACTAAATTAGGAAGGGACTCAAGGCCGAAGTACTTGGGTGTAAAGCTATTTGCAGGCCAAAAAGTTAAAGCTGGCGGCATTATCGTCAGGCAAAGAGGCACCAAGTTCCTTCCCGGAAAAAATGTCAAAAGAGGAAACGACGACACTCTTTTTGCTTTAAAAGAAGGTACGGTTAACTTTAAAACTAAAAAGAAAAAGAATTTTGACGGGTCTCAAAGAGTTGCCAAAGTTGTTAACGTTGAATAGCTAAGCCGCAGCGAAAGCTCATAAATGAAGGCAAACTTCAAAGAAGGAAAACTTCATCGTGTAGCTGCCCTGATAAACTCACGGAACAAAGGATGCGGGTTCAATGGTTTTGATTTGAACTCAGGATGAAACTGGCTTCCCACGAAAAAGGGATGCTTTTTAATTTCAACAATCTCCACTAAATCCCTTTCAGGATTGACTCCCGATGTTATCAAGCCTTTTGCCTCAAGCTCTTTTCTGAATTCATTGTTCAATTCATATCGATGGCGATGCCTTTCTTTAACCAAGATATCGCCTTTTTTGTTCGGCTTCCCCCAGCGGGATTTTGAATAAGCTGAATGGACAATAGTTCCTTTTTTTATCAAACAGGAATAATCTCCCAGCCTCATCGTTCCTCCATATTTTTTTTCCTGGATTAAGGCTTCCTGTTCTGGAAGCGTATCAATAACCGGATATTTGCAGTGCTTAACGATTTCAGTAGTATTGGCCTCTTTCATCTTGCAAACGTTTCTGGCAAATTCAATCACTGCCAGCTGCATGCCGAAACAAAGCCCTAAAAAAGGAATCTTATTCTTCCTGCAGTATTCAATGGCCTTTATTTTGCCCTCTGTTCCCCTGCTGCCGAATCCGCCAGGCACGATTACGCCATTAAGCTTTTTCAATTCTTTAAGTTTCCCTGGATTCTTTTCGTAAGATTCGCTTGATAACCAGGATAACTCTATTTTCAGTTTATAGAACCAGGAAGCGTGCTTTACCGCCTCAATAATGGAAATGTAAGAATCTGCCAAGGTGAAATCTCCTGTTTCAAAATATTTTCCGACAATACCGATTTTAACCGTTTTCTTTGCCGTTTTAATAACCTTGACCAGCTTTTTCCAGTCTTTTAGATTCTGTTTTCTCTGCCTTAAACCGAACTTCTTCAAAATCATTTTCCCCAGATTGTCTTTTTCAAAATTAACCGGTATCTCGTAAATCGATTTAATGTCAGGAGCGGATATTACGTCTTCTTCCTGAACGTTGCAGAAAATCGATATTTTCTTTTTCCGAGGCTGGTCAAGCGCCACTTCCGAACGGGCAATAATAATATCAGGCTGTATGCCGCCTGAATTCAAGGTTCTGACAGCGTGCTGGGTAGGTTTGGTTTTCATTTCCCCGATCATGTTGGGAATTGGCAGATAACTGACTAAAATAAAAAGAACATCTTTTGGATGTTGCAGTTTCATCATTCTGGCTGCTTCCAGAAAGAGAAGATTCTGGTATTCGCCGACTGTGCCGCCGATCTCAATTAAAACGAATTCGGCTTTTGTTTTTTTAGCAGCATTCTGGATGCGGGAAATCACTTCATTGGGAATATGAGGCACCACTTCCACGCATTTGCCTCCGTATTCCAAATTCCTTTCCTTACGGATGACCGTTTCGTAAACGCGGCCAGTGGTAATGTAATTCTCGGTTGTCAGTTCTTCGTCCAAGAACCTTTCATAGTTGCCGACATCCTGATCGCACTCCACTCCGTCTTTTGTCACGAAAACCTCTCCGTGCTCTATGGGATTCATCGTTCCTGCATCAACATTAATGTATGGGTCGATTTTCACTGCCGTCACTTTAAAGCCCTTGCCCTGCAGAATCTTTCCGATGGAAGCTGTGGCCACGCCTTTTCCAATGCCGGACATCACTCCGCCTGCAATGAAAATGAATTTAGCCATAGCTACTCTTCCAATTTACTGACTATTGCTCTGATTTCGACCTCTAAATTGTGTTCAAGTTTGATTTTAACCGGAAACTCCCCTATTTCTTTTATGGGCTCTGGCAAATCAACCTGGGTTTTCTTTACTTCAAAACCCATTTCCTTTAATTTATCGGAAATCTTTTGCGCATTAATTGATTCGAACAGCTGTCCTTCTTCTCCGACTTTAACGGCAATAGCCAGTTCCATGTCATCAATCTTTGAAGCAAGCTCCTGCGCTTTTTTCAATTCTTCTTCAGCTTTTTTCTCCTGGATTTCTTTTTGTACTTCAAGCCATTTTAAAGCTTCCTCTGTCGCTGGCTTTGCCAAACCTTTATCAATCAAAAAGTTCCTGGCATAGCCTTCTTTAACTTCCTTAACCTCAAACTGCTTTCCCACCCTTTCAACGTCTTTTAATAAAATAATCTTCATATATCGAGCCCGCCCAAGGCGGGTGAAGGTGAAAGGACGATGAGACGAGGTCTCATCTACCCGCCTATATTATCTTATTCTAATTTAATTCTTTAATTATTTCAACTGTTTTATCGAGCTGGGGATCTTTGCCCTCGCTGTAATCTTCTTCCGTCATTTCTACCATTATATCAGGTTCTAAGCCTTTGTCAGTAATGAAATCTCCTTTAGGAGTCAACCACTTGGCAATGGTCACTTTCAAAGAAGAACCCTCCCTTAATTCAGCCAATTCCTGAACAGACCCTTTGCCGAATGATGTTTCGCCGATTAATTTAATTCCCCGATTGTCCCTTAAAGCTCCTGCCAGAATCTCGGAGCCTGAAGCTGAACCTTTATTAATCAATATGACTACAGGATAGCTTAACAGCTTTGAATTGCCCTGGGCTAAATATAAATCCTGCTCTTTCTCTTTGCCGAAATCCTCAATAACCACTACCTGGCCTTTTTCTAAAAACCAACCAGCAATATCCTGAGCAACATCCAGATATCCTCCAGGATTATTCCTCAAATCCAGAATTATTCTGTCAGCATCGCTGTTTAATATTTTAGCAGCTGCTTCCCTAAAATCAAAAGAAGCTACTTCGGAAAACTGATAAAGTTTCAGATAAGCGATATTGTCATCCCTGATTTCCAGTTTTAAAGAAGGAATATCAATCACCCCTCTTATTATTTTAATGTCCTTGGTTTCTCCCCATTCTTCCCGAAAAATCGTTAAAACAACCTCAGTGCCTTTGGGCCCACGAATCAGACTGACCGCTTCATCTACTGTTATATCAAGAGTGGATTCTCCGTCAACGCCCATAATCTTATCGCCAGCTCTCAGTCCTGCTTTTTGAGCCGGCGTTCCTTCCAAAGGAGCAACCACCTGTAACTGGCCGTCCCTGATATCTATTTCCATGCCCACGCCTTCAAAACTTCCTTTTACGTCTTCAACAAATCTTTTAGTATCGTCAGGCTTTAAGAAAACAGTATATGGGTCGTTCAAAGAATCAACCATGCCGGAAATCGCTCCGTAAATCAGTTCCTGAACATTGATTTCCGCTTGGCCTACGTATTTTTCCTGTATAGTCTGCCAGGTTTCCCAAAAAAGAGAGAAATCAAGGTCTTCTGGAGGACAAACCTGGCAAACAACCTTGGACTGGCCGAACCAAAAGCCGAAACCGAAAGCAACCGCAATCATGACGATTACAAAAAGAAGAATAAAAACTTTGGCTATTTTGCTCAACATACAGTAAACAAACTAAAAAACAAAACTTTGTTTTGAGGCGAAGAGAACTGTGTTCTCTTCTTCACCTCCTTTTGGTCGGTATTTAAAAAACATTATATTAATTTACCATAATAAAATATTTGAAACAAGCAAAAAACATTATAATAGCTCTTTAAAAAGAAAAAGGCGGCTTCGTTATTTATATAACAGGTACCGCTAGACCTTTAATTGTCTAAGTCTTCTTTCCTTTTGAATATACAGAGTTGGTCGCCAAGGATAATACATAAAAACAGAACCGAAACTGATGGCTTTAGCGCCAAGATCTCTGACTTTTTTAAGGTCATCAAAATCCCACACGCTCGGACATATTACTGGAATCGTTGTAAAACTGGCCATTTTCTGAGCTAAATCCCAAGTGAATGGCTGAGCGACTTTCCCGGAAATTCCACCATCTCCAAGCTTCTCAAGAGGACTGCGACGATTTGGAAAAGCTATTGCCCAGGGGACACTATTAATTGACACTGCTTCAACAACACCCTCAAGCCTTTTCAGTATTTGTAAAACATCGTGAGCCACTGACACTTTCAGAATTAATGGCAATCGTGAGTTGCTTTTGACTGCTTCACAACTGGCAATTACTTTTCTGGTGTCTTGTAAGAGACAACTCGGACATGAAGCGTTTACTTCCAAGCCAACCAGATCAAAACCGTTCAATGTCCTCGCCATTTCTGCTAATTCCTCGGGTTCTCCGAAAACTGAAGCAGCCAAAGGAATTTTCATTGAATTGACCGATGAACCGACTTTTTCACACCACCAATCAAGTCCAGGGTTTGACAATTTAACTGCGTTGAGAACTCCACTGCGTATAAAGCGGACACAACGAAAAGGATTGTACCATCGCAGATTTCCTTCTATTCGTTGAAGCGTGAATGTTTTAGTTACCGAAGTGAAGAGTGTTGGGTCAATAAGACCAAGCCAACGCCAAGGCTGGTCCCAAAGCCAACCCTTTCCGTCAAAACCCAATGCGCCACTTGCCGCCATATATTCAAAGATATGACCATTGGAAAGCGTTATCATACTTGTTCACCTCTTTCCTATATTATTAAGGTACAAATTAAATATCGCTAAATTGCTAAATAGATGATACGCTTTTAAAAATAAAAAATCAAACAAAAACAGAAATCCATAAGAATTTCTGCAAACATACGTGTGCCCCCGCCGCGACTCGAACGCGGAACCACTTCCTTAAAAGGGAATTGCTCTACCAATTGAGCTACGGGGGCTAAAATGCCTTCTTCCTGTAATTCTTCCAATAATTCTTTTTGTTTTTTTGTTAACTTCTTGGGAGTTCTGACAACTAACTCAACATACATACTCCCTGTTCCAAAACCTGAAAAATGAGTTAATCCTTTGCCTGAAATCTTTAATATTTTTCCTGATTCTGTTCCAGATGGTATTTTAAGAAAAATCTTCTTCCCTTGCAAGGTCATTATCTCTGTCTCGCCTCCTAAAGCTGCCTGACTGAAAGAAATCGACGCTTGAGAATATAAATCATCGCCTTTTCTTTTGAAAACCGGATGCTTCCTGACAAAGATTCTAACATATAAATCGCCTGCTTTTCCAGAGCGCCTGCCAGCTTCTCCCTGTCCCTCAATCTTAATTATCTGATTGCTGTCTACGCCAGCCGGAACGAAAACTTTGATTCTCTCCTGTTTTTTTATCCTTCCTTCTCCATGGCAAACATTGCAGGGTTTTTCCGGTTTGAAACCTTCTCCTCCGCATTCAGGGCAAGTGGCGTTCTGCGCAAAAGAACCAAGAGGAGTTCTTCTTATCTGCTGGACCCAGCCTGTGCCTCTGCAGGAAAAGCATTCTTTTACTTTGGTTCCCGGTTCCCCTCCTGTGCCCTGGCACCTGGAACAGGAAACGAATTTATCCAAAACAATTTCTTTTTCTTTACCGGAAAGCACATCCTCCAAAGGAATTTCCATTTCAACCTCAATGTCTTTGCCGCGCTTGAAATCTTTTTTCTTTCTTCCCATTCCAAAACCCAAGAAATCCTCCATCAAATCGCTCAAGTCTCCAAAATCAAACTCAAAATCAACATTCGGCCTTCCGGAGAAAGAACTAAAATCAAATCCAGAATCAAAACCAGCTCCTTCTTCAAAAACCCTGCCGAATTGATCGTACTGGGCCCTCTTATCTTTATTTGAAAGAGTCTGGTAAGCTTCGCTTATCTCTTTGAATTTTTTCTCGTCTCCGCCTTTGTCAGGATGATATTTATGGGCCAGTTTGTAATATGCTTTTTTCACTTCCTCATGAGAAGCATCCCGAGAAAGGCCTAGAATTTGATAATAATCTTTATTCATAATTTTGTCTGTTGAGGTTAGACTTCAACAGTCTAAGCGAGGTAATAATTTTCAGAGTAGCTTTCGGAGGCGATTTGGCATGGTCCCGAAGGGCAAATCGCCGAGAACGCAGATTGCTCTGAGTCGCTGGGCGAAGAGACAATCGGTACTCTGATAAATTGATTATTGAGCATCCTTGTATTCCCCTTCTTCCGGTTTTTTTTCTTCTTCCGGTTTTTTTTCTTCTGTCGTTTCTTTCTCTTCTTTCGGTTTCTCCTGCTTTTGCGCTTGCTGATAAAGTTCAGTCCCTACTTTCTGAACGCTCTGTGATAAATCTGAAGTTTTCTGTTTAATTTCTTCAATATTATCACCATCTTTCACTTTCTTCAACTCATTAAGTTTTTCTTCTATTTCTTTCTTGGCTTCTGAGGAAATCTTATCTCCCGATTCTCTCATTGTTTTCTCCGTCATATAGACAACATTGTCAGCCATATTCTTGGCCTCAATTGATTCCTGCTTTTTTTTGTCTTCTTGAGCATGCGCTTCAGCTTCCTTTTTCATTTTTTCCACTTCTTCCTTTAAAATACCGGTAGATCCTTCTATTCTTATTGAGTGTGACTTACTGGTTGCCTTGTCTTTAGCAGTAACGTTCAAAATGCCGTTGGCGTCAATATCAAAAATCACCTCAATCTGGGGAACGCCTCTGGGAGCCGGCGGAATGCCGTCCAGCATGAACTTTCCCAAACTTTTGTTATCGTGAGCCATGGGCCTTTCTCCCTGCAGAACATGGATTTCAACTGACGTCTGGCTGTCAGCCGCCGTGGAAAAAACCTGGTTTTTTGAAGTGGGTACAGTCGTATTTTTGACAATCAAAGGAGTGCTTACTCCGCCCAAAGTTTCAATTCCCAAAGAAAGCGGAGTAACATCCAATAGCAAAACATCTTTAACGTCTCCCTGCATAATACCAGCCTGGATAGCTGCTCCAACAGCCACCACTTCGTCAGGATTGATTGAACGATTGGCTTCCTTGCCGAATATTTTCTTCAATTCTTCCTGGATCTTCGGCATTCTGGTCTGGCCGCCGACTAAAACTATTTCTTCAATATCTTTCGGCTCTAACTTGGCTTCTCTCAAAGTCTGTTTTACCAAATCAATGGACTTATCAATATAATCATTAACCAATTCTTCAAGCTTTGACCTGCTCAACTTAAAATAGAAATGCTTGGGGCCAGAAGAATCAGCTGTAACAAAAGGCAGATTGATTTCAGCCTCCATGACAGAAGACAATTCAATCTTTGCTTTTTCAGCCGCCTCTTTTATCCTTTGCAAAGCCAGAGGGTCTTTTGACAAATCAATGCCGTCGCTCTTTTTGAATTCATTAACCAGCCAGTCCATTATTCTCTGGTCAAAATCATCACCTCCTAAATGAGTATCTCCGCCAGTTGCTTTTACTTCTATGGTGTCTTCTGATACATCCAGAACAGATATATCAAAAGTGCCTCCGCCAAAATCGTAAACAATAATCTGCTCTCCTTTCTTTTTATTCAAGCCGTAAGCTAAAGCAGCAGCTGTCGGCTCGTTAATCACTCTTTTTACGTTGAATCCGGCAATTTCCCCGGCAACCTTAGTTGCTTTTCTCTGGCTGTCGTCAAAGTAAGCAGGACAAGTAATAATAGCTTCATCTATCTTTTCTCCCAGTTTTGCCTCAGCATCAGCTTTTAACTTTTGTAAAATCATGGCTGAAATCTCAGCTGGCTTTAACCATTTTTCGCTCATCTTCACTTCAACTCCACCGTCTGCCGCCTCTCTAATCTCATAGGGCATAAGCTTTTTGTCTTTTTGCACTTCCGGATCGGAAAAGCGCCGGCCAATTAATCTTTTAACTGAAAAAATAGTGTTTTGAGGATTGGTCACCTGCTGCCTTTTGGCCAAAACACCAACCAACCTTTCTCCGCTTTTAGTTAAAGCAACGACAGAGGGAGTGGTTCTTCCTCCTTCTTTGTTCTCAATTATTTTTGGTTCCCCTCCTTCCATGGCTGCTATAGCAGAAAAGGTGGTTCCCAAATCAATACCTAATATTTTGCTCATAGTTTTGTTAATTTAATAAATTATTTTTATTACTCAATGAAGCAATGCTTCATTTCGGATTTCGTTTCCTTTGGAAACTCATCTTGCGACTTTTACTTTCGCAGGCCTTAATAACCTACCGTTTATAATATAACCCCTTTGCACTTCTTCTAATATAACTCCTGATTGACCGCCCTCTTTGGTCTCAATCGCCTCGTGCAAGTTAGGATCAAACTTCTCGCCAACTGTCTTCATTTCCTCCACCCCCTGATTCTTCAAAAAATCCAGAATCTGATTTTTAATCTGTAAAATCCCTTTTACGTTTTCATCTTTTTCCCGAGCCGCAGCGAAGGGAGGAGAAGAAGATTTATCTTCTTCGCCTTTTAAATCCTTGGCTATTTTTTTTTCCGCTAATTCAAAATTATCCAGAATAGGAAGAATTTTCAAAACAAGCTCCTCGCCGGCATAAGCGAGTAAAGCAGTAATTCTTTCCATTTCTTCTTTTTTGTAATTCAAAAAATCAGCTCTTGCTCTCTGCCAGCCGGCTAAATACTCGTCTTTCTGCCTTAAACACTCTTCCAATTTCTTTTTTAAATTTTCATCTTGTTTTTCAACCATATATTAAACTTTATCCAATAAATGAATCAAAGAATTCAGAGAACAGATGCTTTTATCGTAATCCATTCGTTTCAGGCCGAATATGGCCAAAATGCCGTTTTCTTTCACCCGAGCCGCAGCGAAGGGTGAAGAAGAGAATTTATTCTCTTCGCCTACCGGGAAATGGCATTTAGTGACTATAGCGCTGAATTCTCTGGCTTTGGGCAAGGGATTTTCTTTACCGATGTAAACTTTGATATCAGCATCTAAATCAAAATCAGCTATTTCTTCCTCAAAGCTTTTAACCATAGCAATAAAATCGTTAATCAGCTTTCTTTCCTTGAATTCCGGCTCCTTGATTATTTCCTCCCAGCCTTCCTTCCAAAATATTTTCTTGTCAGACAAATACCCTAAAGAAAAATTTGAGGAAACCAAGGCTAAATTCTTGGTTACGGATTGGAGAAACTTTATTGTATCATCCATTTCCCCATTAAACCAGTCAGATTCAAAAATATCCTCTTTCAAAGAATGTTCCTGTAATAAGCTGTCAACGAAAAAGCGATAGCCCTTATCGGTCGGCACTCTGCCGGCCGAAGTATGGGGTTGGGAAAGAAAACCTGCATCGGTCAGCTTCTGCATTTCGTTCCTGATAGTGGCAGAGCAAACATCAAAATCACATTTCTTTTCCAGAAACTCAGAACTGACCGGCTCAACCGACCTGATGTAGTTTTTGATGATATTATTCAATATTCCTGTCTGTCTTTCGGTTAATTCCATATACATCCATGATAATCAAGTTAGCAGTCACTGTCAAGGAGTGCTAACGCCCCTAAACTTAGGATTGGCAAAATTGCCGAACCTCAATTCAATGTATTCCAAATCCTGCCTCTCTTCTAAAGATATTCTCTCCTCCAAAAGCACTTTCAGCTTCATTAGTTGCCAGTCTATATCGTTCTGAAGATTAAAATACAGCTCCCAACCGTCTTCAGTAACCACCACCAGCTTGTCCGCAGAAGAAACGAAAAACTCTGCAACCTGAATATTCAAATTTTTCTCCAGATTAAAATTAATCTGCAAAATCTTAGCCAAATCGTCTTTATCAATCGCCTGCTCCCCTGTTTTCTTCTCGCCCTGGGAATAAGAATCGTTGATTATTATTTCTCCAGCAGGAACTTCTTCAATCTTTTCAAAGACTATTCCGTTTTCATCTATTTTAAAACAATCGTTCTCATTAGCGCACCAGAGAGCAACTCTCTGTCTTTCTTGTATTTCAATAGACAGTTTATCCGGTAATCTCATTTTCACATCGGCCAAACCAATCTCAGGATATTTCATCAAAATATTCTCTTCTATCTTCCCAGCATTAATTCTAAAAAATAGACTGCCTTTTGAACCAACCTCTTCTTTAACTATATTTTCAATATCCTGCGTCGATATTTTCTCATTGCCGTTTATCTTAATTTCTTTAATCTTGAAAAATGGCGTAAAAAAAACAAAATAGCAAAGACTGATAGCAACGATCAAAAACAAAAGAAAAAACCAAAAAAAACGATTGCGCTAAATCGGTTTTTTCCTCTTGGATCTGTGCG
>JADHYE010000009.1 GCA_016782605.1 Candidatus Paceibacterota bacterium
TCTTTGCCCTCATCTACCCGAGCCGCAGCGAAGGGTGAAGAAGAGGATTTATCCTCTTTGCCCTCCTCTACCCGAGCCGCAGCGAAGGGTGAAGAAGAGGATTTATCCTCTTCGCCCTCCTCTTGCAAATTCTCTTTCAGCCAGACCCTTATATTTTCTTCCGGCATCATACCGACAAATCCTCCTACGGGCTTTCCTTCTTTGAAAAGAATTACTGTCGGCACTGCGTTAACCCCGTATTTCTGAACAGCTAAAGGAGCTATATTAAGATTAACTTTGGCAAAAGATATTTCTTCTTTTAATTCCTCAGCCAGCTTTTCCAGAATGGGCGCAATCAAAACACATGGAGTGCAGCCTTTCATCCAAAAGTCAACCAAAAAAGGCTTTTTGGCTTCGGAAATCTCTTTTTCAAAATTTTCATCGGTAAAAACCATCATAGTAACTTCATTAAAAACATTATACCTATTCCCAGTAAAAATACAAAAAAATTAATCAAGGCTTTCTGCAAACTGCCTTTGTGCTTTATCTCCGGTATCAAATCGGAACAAGCCACATAAATAAATGAACCGGCGGCAAAAGGCAAAAGAAAAACAATGGAACCGCCGATCTTTTCCGACAATAAAAAGCCAAATATTCCGCCAAAAACTATACTGATAGCCGACAAAAAGTTCAAAAACAGCGCTTTTGCTTTTTTAAATCCGCTGTAAACCAAAATGCCAAAGTCGCCAATTTCCTGGGGAATCTCATGTAAGGCGACTGCCAAAGTGGTAGCCACACCCAAGGGAACAGAAACGATAAATGAAGCAGCTATAATCAAACCGTCAATAAAATTATGAATAGCATCTGAAATTAAAATAAGGTAAGAAAATGATTTTATTTCAGGATGATTTTTTGAATGATGATGGTGCCAGCTGATAAAATTTTCCAGAATGAAAAAAGAGCAAAAACCAAAAAGCAGATAGAAAAACACTTTCAGAAGAGATTCTTCAGAACCGACTTGTTCAATCACTTCCGGTATCAAATGCAGGAAAGCGCCTCCGATCAAAGCGCCGGCAGCAAAAGAAACCAGAATTAAAAGAACTCTGTCCAAAAACTTTTCTTTCAAAAATAAAATTATTGCTCCGACAAAAGCAAGCAAGCTTATCAAAAAGGTGCTGATTAAAATGTAAGAGAATATATCCATTTTAATAAATTATTCCTCCGCCTAAAAGATCCTGACCTTGGTAAAAAACAGCTGATTGGCCAGGAGTAACTGCTCTTTGCGGCCTCTTGAATTTCAGGCGCAGAGTTCCGGGCTTCAATTCATTAACGATAACTGCCTGAACCGCCAAGTGGCGGTATCGTATCTTTACTGTCAACTTCAAAGGAAACTTTGGCTTTTTCCCGGAAACCCAATTTGCCTTTTTAACAATCAATTCTTCTTTATACAGGTTTTTCTCGTTTTTATCAACAATCAAAAGATTATTTTTTAAATCTTTTTCCAAAACGTAATAAGGACCGCCGGAAAAACCGATCCCCTTTCTCTGGCCGATGGTATAAAACCACAAGCCTTGGTGTTCGCCCAATATTTTTCCTTTCAAATCAACAATCTTGCCGGGCTTTGCACCCAATTGCTTTTTCAAAAATACTTCAAGTTTGCCATTAATAAAGCAAATCTCTTGAGACTTTGGAACTTTAACCAAAAATGATAATTTGAATTTTCTCGCCAGATTCTTAACTTCTTTTTTAACATAATCTCCTATTGGCAGCAAAACCTTTTTCAATTGCTTCTGATTCAGCCGCCACAAAAAATAGCTCTGGTCTTTTTCCTTGTCTTTACCTTTGCACAGCTTGAAAATTCGAGAACGATCCTCGACAATCCTGGCATAATGGCCGGTAGCGACATAATCAGCTTTCAGTTTCAAGGCTTTTTCCAGAAATAAACCGAATTTAATTTCTTTATTGCAAATAACGCAGGGATTGGGAGTTAAACCCCCTTTGCTTTCTTTCAAAAAGCAATCTATCACTATTTTTTTAAACTCTTTTTCCAAATTAAAAATGCGGAAAGGAATCTTTAAAATCTTTGCTACCTTCCTCGCCCTTGCTTCTGAAGTCTTGTTTTTTACCCCGGGAAAAAGCCTCATAAAAACTCCGATAACATCAAAAACGCGAGCGTTAGCGAAGAGTGAAGATGAACGAAGTTCATCGACTCCCTCTCCTTTTAAAAGAGCGGCTGCCACAGCACTGTCTATCCCTCCTGAAAGCGCAATAATTACTTTTTTCACCCCGTTAGAAGTCTGTCTTTATATAGCTGAAAACTAATTTCAAACAGACATTTGTTTTCTATTATACCCCGTCATCACAGCACAGAAAAAATTAATCTAATTTTTTCTGCCCAAGACTTCTAACGGGGTTCATTGTTTTAAAAATCCGCTGACAATCAAATCAATTGCTTCCTTTTCGCTTAGCCCCCTCATTCTCAAATAATTCAGCTCTTCTTCTGAAATCTTGCCTATGGAAGCTTCATGGGTCAGCTGAGCTTTCTTATTATGGCAGATCAGTTCGGGCATTAAAGAAATCTTTGAACCCTTGTCTACCAGCAATCCCTGACAATCCAAATGCCCCTTGCTTGCAGCTTTGGCTACAATCAAGCTTTTAGCCGAAATTTCGCTTCTTTCTTTGCCGACCAATCTTAATTTAACTATCCCTTGGGAATTTTCGCCTTCAAGATGCAAAGCGTCATATATGTCTATCTTAGAATCGTTTTTGCCTTGCAAAACAAAATTCAAGTTAGCAGAAGCGTTCTTACCGGCATGAATTGTCGTTTTTAAAGAAACCTGTTTTGGCGGAAGCAAATTCTGGTAATTGTAAACTAAAGAAGAATCTTTTCCGAGAATGAATTCGTAATTAGGACTGACAAAATCATTCTGACCCCATTTGTGGACATGATTATATTCTAAACTGGCTCCTTCTTTTAGAATGAGCTTGCCTCGGGCCCTATGACTACCGTATAAATTGTTCTTAGCTGCATTGCAAACAACATTAGCTTTGGCCTTTATGCCCTTTTCAACAACCATGAGATTGGTTAAATTCTGGTAAACCTTTGGCGAAGCGATCGTCAAACAAGTGGTCAAGGTAGAATCCACTTGCTTTTTGACCCAAACAAAATACCCTTCTTTGGGCTTCTTAACAAAATAAGGCCTTGTCCATTCAAATTTCAGCCAGGCCTGGAGACTTGGTAAAACGATTACCCCCGGCAATCCGAAAATATTCTTTACCTTATGGTCAATTTGAAGATAGTTTGCATTTTTTACATTTATCATAGCCGTATCTTTTAATGCTTCTTAAAACTTTTCTGAAATCTTTTTCCTGGCAAATAACCCTGCCATCAACTATTACGCTGGTAATGTCGGGCTTTAAAAAATTCAAAATTGTTCCAGAATGGGTTATCAGCAGCACAGAAACCTTTCTATCTAATAATAATTTCTTAATGGTTTTGGCAACGGTTTCTGTTTTTTTTAGATCCAAACCTGAATCAATTTCATCGAAAATAACAAGCTTGGGATTTAAAGCCAGAATCTGGACTAGCTCAGCTGCTCTTTTTTCCCCTCCTGAAAAATCAAGATTGACCTCCCTGTCCAGTAAATGCTCAATCGTTTCAGTATTGTTTCGGTCTTTTGATATCTTTTCCAAAAGTCTTGAAAGTTTAACTCCTTTTATCGCTGGAGGAGACTGCCAAGACAAAGCCAAACCCAGTTTTACTCTTTTTTCCGGAGAAAGCCTTTTAATCTCTTTTCCGCAAAACAGAATGCTGCCTTTGGTCACTTTGTATTTAGAATTACCCAAAATCGCCTGGGCCAAAGTGCTTTTGCCAGAAGCATTGGGTCCCAAAATCGCCTGTATCTGGCCTTTTTCCACTTCCAAATCCACGCCCTTTAATATTTCTTTACCGTTTCCATTAACGTACAAGTTTTTAATCTTTAATAAATTGCTCATTTTTTTATTAAATCAGCCAAAGTTATCGAACTTAAAGCGGAATCCAAGGTTTTTTGGATTTTCAGCCAAAAGCTTTTAGCCAGACATTTTCTCTCCATGGGACAAGATTTGCCTTTTGCCGTGCATTTAACCAGGCCTTTGCTGTCTTCCAGGGCGCAGATTATTTCGCTGATTCTTATTTTTGAGGGTTTCTTAGCTAAAAAGTATCCGCCCTGAACGCCTTTTTTCGCCTTAACTAATCCAGTTTTTTCGAGCTTAGAAAGTATCTTTTCCAGATAATCGAAAGAAATCCCTTCTTCTTTTGAAATAAATTTCAAGGGACAAATATCTTTTTTGCATTTTGCCAGATAAACCATCGCTCTCAGTCCGTATTGTGATTTGGTGGATATTTTGAACATACTTCAATAAACTCAGTACAAGTTAAAAGCCGACAAGTATTGTCGGTTTTTAGTTTATCAAAATTCTATATTAGCGTCAATAGTTTTATAAGAAACCTAAAATATTCTATTAAATTTACAAGTTTTTATGTATTATTTTCTTAATTGATGAATGCAGACACCGTGTATTCGCTTACTAAAATTACAATTAAAGCACAAAACTTGCAATCCTAAGTGTTTTGGATAATTATTAGTTTTAAGCCATTTTAAAAAAGAGGTTCCAAGTCCATATTTTTCCCTTTCTTTACGCCTAATATTATTAATATGATCTAAACATAAAAAATCTATTTCTGTTTCTCCACAACAGACACATTTTGGTTTTTCATTATTATTATATGCTTTCAATGCTTGAATTTTTAATTCTGCCCTGTATCTCTTACTTATTTCAATTACCTTTTCCCTGTTTCTTTTCTTCCATAAATTACTTCTTTTTTTAAGTTTTTCGGAATTTTCCAAGTAATATTGTTTTGCTTTTTTATTATTACATGTTTTACAAATACGATACTTAATAGGGGTGCCATCTTTATTTTCAGTTACTCCACATAAACAGCATTTCATATATTTTATCTGTTAAAAAATTATTTCAATTTATTCTATGAATTTGATATAATAAAAAACCGACCACTTATTCGGTTTTATTGTATCTTTACCAAGAACCCTTGTCAAGCCACTATGTCATATTCTTTCAAGCCGCCCGTCGGTATTTCAAAATTGATGATCTGTTCGTCAGAAATATTCTCAATATGCTTAACCAAAGCTCTCAGGCTGTTATGACTGGCCACCACCAGAACGTTTTTCCCTTCTTTTAAATCTTTTTCAATGTGTTCTTCGTAAAACGGCACCACTCTGTTATATACGTCTTTCAGGCTTTCGCCTTCTGGCGGCGCATCGTTCCATCCCCTTCTCCATAGCTTAACCTGTGCTTCGCCGTATTGCCTTTTAACATCGTTTTTATTTAATCCTTGCAGCCTTCCGTAATTCCTTTCGTCCAACGCTTTATCAACAATAATCGGCACATCTTTTACCCAAGCGTTAGTGAAGGGTGAAGATGAAGATTTATCTTCATCGATTTTGCCAAGATTTTCCAAAATTAAAGAAACAGTTCCCCTGTTTCTGGTTAAGGGCGAAGTGTAAACTTTATCGATTTGAAAACCAGCCAACTTTTCAGCAACCTCTTTTGCGCTCTCAATTCCCTCTTCACTCAAAGGAATATCGGTCCAGCCGGTAAAGCGATTTTCTTTATTCCACTGCGATTGTAAATGCCTTAATAAAAGTAATTTAGCCATGAATTTCTTTTTCTATTTTCAATAATCTGCTGTATTTTACCATTCTTTCCGGTTTTGACGGAGCGCCGGATTTTATAAAATCAGCTCCGATGCCGACAGCCAGATCAGCAATGAAATCATCCATGGTTTCTCCCGAACGATGGGAAACGATAATTTTCCAACCGTATGATTTTGCCAGCTTAGAAGCTGTAATCGCTTCAGAAACCGTACCGATCTGATTGGGCTTTATAATTACGGCATTGCAGGCTTTTCTCTTCCTGGCCAGCTTGATTCTGCCGGGATTGGTGACAGTCAAATCATCTCCGACAATCAAAAGCTTTTTAAACTTTAAATTCATTAATTTCCACCCATGCCAGTCTTCTTCAGAAAAAGGATCCTCTATGGCGATTATGGCAGGATATTTTTTGAGAAGACCAACATAGAAATCAAGCATTTCTTTTTTGCTCTTTTTTTCTCCTTCAAAGAAATATTTCCCTTTTTTAAAAAATGAAGAAGCAGCAGCATCTAAAACAATTCTTGCTTTGTTTTTAAAACCGGCTTCTTTCACAGATTCAATTATTCTATCAAGAGCTTGTTCTGTTTTTTTGGCAGTTGCCACAAAAGCACCTTCTAGACCCAAAACTGCAGCTGATCTGCCGTACTTTTTAATTAAATTCTTCCTTAGTAGATTATATACTTTCTTGCTTTGAAAAAAACTTTCTTTAAAAGAGCTTTTAGGAAAAGCCGTCATAAACTCTTGAATATTCAGCTTGTTTTTGGCGTGAAGCCCGCCTTCAATCTGCAAAACCAAAGGATAAGGAATTCTCGGCTTTGTACCGGCAATTGCAGAAATCCATTTCCAGAGAGGCAGTTTTTTACTTCTGGCCCCTGCCCTTAAAACAGCAATAGAAGTAGCCAAGGTGGCATTTGCCCCAAAGCGGGACTTGTTTCTGAATAACCATGCATCTATCTGTTTTTGAGAAGCTGCTTCTTTTCCTGCAATCTTTCTACATATAGCTTTGTTAATGTTTTTTACAGCTGTTTTTACGTCTTTGGTTTTTGCTTCAAATCTGCCTTTTGAAGTGCCTGCGGGCACTGAAGCTGAAAAACTGCCAGAGTCAGTAATAACTTGCGCGCAAACTGTGGGATTTCCTTTTGAATCTAAAATTTTCCTGGCTTTGATTCCTTTAATTCCAGCCATTTTTTTGAAGATAATTTGAAATAGCTAAAAGCGCTTTGGTGCCTTCGCCGGCCGCCACAACGATTTGCTTGAAGATAACGTCGCTGACGTCTCCTGCAGCAAAGAGACCAGTAGTCTTGGTCTGCATTGTCTTTTGGTCGATAACTATTTCATCCCTTTCACTGAAATCAACCAAGCCTTTGACAAAAGAAGTGGCAGGCTGCGAGCCGATTTCAACAAAAATGCCTCCGACTTTCAAAGAAACCGTCTTTTTCGTTTCATTATCCTGGTAAACCAAAGATTCAACAAATTTCTTTCCTTCCACTTTTTTCAAAGCAGCTGAAGTTATCACTTTAATCTTGCCTGTTTTTTTGGCTTTTTCCTGAATTGATTGATCGGCACTGACTTTTGAAGAATTTTCCAAAATGTATAATTTTCTGACCCAACCGGCCAAAAACAGAGCTGCTTCAAACCCGGAGTTCCCTCCTCCGACAACCACCACGTCTTTGCCAGCATATAAGGGAGCATCACAGGCTGTACAGTAGGAAACTCCCTTGCCAATGAATTTCTTTTCGCCTGGCACCTCTAAAGGCCGAGGGTCAGCTCCGGAAGCAATGAGAACCGTCTTGCTTTTGAATTTTTTTTTCTTTCCGGTCAAAACCGAAAAAGTCTTTCCTGCTTTTTTAATTTTTGAAACTAATGCAAGCTCGATTTTGATCTGGCCCCTACCTGGCTGTCCAGAAGTGAATTTCCTCAAGTGCTTTTCAAACTTCTTAATCAAATCAAGTCCGGATATTTCTTCAAACCCGGGATAATTCTCAATGGCAACAGCTTTCCTGGCCATTTGCCCGCCAAAGCTCTTGGTTATTAAAAGCGCGTTTAAGCGCTGTCTGGAAGCATAAATGCCGGCAGCAACGCCAGCAGGTCCGCCGCCAATTATTATGACGTCGTAAATCATATAATATGTGGTTAATTATCCTTTTTCCGTTTTTTTCCTCAAAAAAGCAGGAGATTCCCAGATCTTTTCCTTCTCCGCCATCTCTTTTTCAAGATTGTTCGCTTCTTGCCTTATCTGCAAAGCGTTTTTCCTTACTTTGTCGTTCTCGGAACTTGAAACCTCTTCTTGTTTAGTTTCTACCTCTGCTTCTACCTGCTTTCTTTTTCTCCTGACTTTGATTTTCTTTTTACGAACAGCTCTTTTCTTTTTTGAAACAGTTTTGGGCTTTTCAACTTTCTCTTCTTTCGGCTTTCTTCTCGGCTTTAGCTGCTTTATTTTTCTCTTTTTTGAAGAACCGATTTTCATACCACAGCCTGTCGCTAAAAGAATTGTTTTTATAACATTGGAGTATTTCTTGTTCTGGGCAATGCCGAAAATGATCTTTGCTTCAGGATTAGCCAAATCTGAAATCGCTCTTGATATCTGGTTAACATCGGAAAGTGAAAGATTCCTTTCTCCAGCAATGTTAAATAAAACTCCTTTGGCTCCCCGAATAGTGTAAGGGTACAAAGGAGAACTGAGGACCTTGGTGGCAATGTCTTTCATTGCGCCTTCTTTTCTCTCTACTTCAACCGTATTCAAGTAAGCCAATCTTCCCCTGCCCTCGAGAATCGTCCTGAAATCAGCAAAATCAATATTGATCAAACCGGGCTCGTAAATCGTTTCAATCAATCCGCCCAGGCTTTCCGACAAAAACTTATTAATAACAGATAAGGCATCTCTCAAGGGAGTGTCTTTATTAATAATCTGGAAAACTTTTTCATTGGGAATGATGGCAACGGCATTCAAATGATTCTTCACTTCTTTCAAAGAATTGATGGCGATTTCCATTTTCTTTTCTCCTTCAAATTTAAAAGGCAAAG